>CAYPUO010000072.1:0-9083 GCA_964413775.1 uncultured archaeon | reverse complement strand
GCCTCAGGTTTGGGAAGCCAGACAAACCCAGAAACGCATACCTCCTAGAACAAGTAGTCAAGGGAATCTCTGACTATGGAAACAGTGTTGGGATCCCGATGGTCGGAGGAGAGCTCCAGTTCGATGATTCCTACGATGGTAATTGCCTCGTGAATGTGGTATGCATTGGTGTAATCAAACCCGAGTATGTCATACGAAGTAAAGCTAGTACACCAGGACATCATCTTGTTCTTTTTGGCGCGACAACTGGACGGGATGGGATTGCAGGTGTAAGCTTTGCATCAGAATCATTTTCTGATATGGAAGAAGAGAATAGATCCGCAGTCCAGATTGGAGACCCTCTGTCAAAAAAGGTGCTCATAGATGCTCTCACTGAACTTGTGAGAGAGAAACTAATCGAGGGGCTTCAGGATTTTGGAGGCGGCGGTGCAGCATCAGCGGCCGGAGAGCTAGCTAAGCAGGGAGGAACAGGTGTCACGGTTGAAGTTGACAAGTTCCCTCTGCGAGAAGAAGATATGCACGCACATGAAATCATTGTTTCTGAATCGCAGGAAAGAATGCTGGCGGTTGTTGATCCTTCAAAGCTTGACAAGGTTCTGGATATCCTTGAGGAGTATGAGATTCCTCACGGAATCGTGGGAGAGGTAACAGATGACAAGTACTTCACCGTGACAGAGCAAGGGAAGACAATGGCCAGACTACCCATTGAGTTCCTTGTTGGTGGCTATCCCGAGCCGGAGAGAAATGTAGGTTCGCTTCCTATTAGGAGCCCAGGGCTAGCTTGGTTCAAAGAGCCGACTGACTATCGTCAGACAATTCTGAATATGCTTGGCTCTCTGAACATCTGTGACAGAACATGGGTATATCAGCAGTATGATCAACATGTGCAATCAAATACAATTGTTGACATTGGAGAGAACGCCGGTGTACTTGAGTTTCCTCTTGGCAAGAAGCTAGCGTTCACAAGCGACTGCAACTCAAACTGGTGTCTTCTTGATCCGTTTCATGGGACAGCGAGTTCTGCAGCTGAATCCTTGAGGAATCTTGTGTCAATGGGAGCACATCCAATCTTCATTGCCGATTGTCTGAACTTCGGCAACCCAGAACATCCGGAGTCCCATGCTCAATTTGTTGAATCGGTGAAGGGTCTTGGGCAGTTCTCTAACGATTTTAAAATCCCTGTGATTGGGGGCAATGTTTCACTGTATAATGAATCAGAAACTGCAGGCATAACGCGTAGAATAAACCCAACCCCACAGATAATGATAGCAGGCATGATTCGAGACACGATGAATCCAATCAAGAGGAATCTTATCACGCCATGGGCAAACTTATTCCTCATCGGTGAAACCCATACTGAACTCAACGGCACTGAGTTTCAGCGGCAGCAGATCAACGAAGTGAGAGGCCTACCGCCAAGATACAGACCTATTGACGAAAAGAAAGCAATGGATGCGGTTCTAGAAGCACAATCCAGAGGGTTTGTCCGAGCTTGTAACAATATTGGCAGGGGTGGTCTTGGGATTGGGCTTATGAAGATGGTTGTGAAGAGCTCATATGGATTCAAACTCAACTTGGAAGATGCACCTGGTACGGCGCGAGGACTCGCTGAGAAGCTGTTCTCTGAGAGCGGGGCGAGATACATTGCTGAAGTTGCGGAGAGCAATCAGCCTGATTTCATGAGCATTATGGAGCGTTTCGGAGTCAAGACCAGTGAGATTGGACTGACAGTCACTGACCAAATAGCTGACTTTGGTGGCTTCACAGTCTCAGTGAAGGATGCAAGAGAAGCGTTTCAGAATGGACTGCTGAAGTATATGGAGTGATGGACATGTACGATGTGCTTGTGATTTCCGGAAGCAAGAGTGACGAGAGAATTATCGAGAAGGTCACTGACACTCTTGAGGATTTAGGAATTAGCTATGTCCTTGAGATAGCCTCAGCGCACAGAGAGCCAGAACGTGTGAAGGAAATAGTCCAGGGATCGGATGCGAAGGTCTTCATTGCAATAGCTGGGCTTGCAGCAGCTCTCCCGGGGACCGTCGCCTCGCTCACGAAGAAACCTGTCATTGGAGTGCCAGTATCCTCGGCTCTTGGTGGACTAGATGCATTACTCTCGATTGTGCAGATGCCCAAAGGAGTGCCAGTGGCAACGGTCGGAATCGACAACGGACAGAATGCTGCTTACCTAGCGGCAAGAATCTTGGGCAGGACAGAGCAAGGAAAAGTCCGGCCTCCGAGGACCTATGCAGAAGCAGGGGTCGATGAAGGTCTCGTGGCAAAGGGACTAGAAGTCATCGGAAAGTACGTGAGGGAAACTTTCAATTTTGGAGATGTTACGCAGGACTTTGGTCACTATGCAAACACCGTGAGAATCAATAGCGAGCTATGTATTGGCCTTTCAACTGACGGAGTTGGAAGCAAGATTCTGGTCGCTGAGTTAGCTGGAAAGTACGATACGGTCGGAATAGACTGTGTTGCGATGAATGTCAATGACCTAATATGCATCGGTCTAGACCCTGTGGCTTTTGTTGACTATCTTGCAACCTCAAAGCCTCTACCCGCCCATGTGTTGGAGCAGATAGGAGAGGGGCTTCGTGAGGGTTGTAGACAAGCTGGGATTCCAATCCTTGGAGGAGAAACTGCGATTCTTCCAGATATAATCAGAGAAACCAAGGATGTAGGGCTAGACTTGGCAGGCACAGCCGTTGGAACCGCGAATCCATCTCAACTGATTGACGGCAAGAGAATCCAATCAGGAAATGTCATATTTGGTATTCCATCGAATGGGCTTCATTCCAATGGTTTTTCACTGGCACGCAAGGTTGTGCTGGCTGAATACAAGATTACCGACAGACTGCCATGGGGCGTAACTGTGTCAGATGAACTGCTTCGCCCTACAGCTGTATATGTAAAGCAGTTCCGAAGCCTGAAAGAGGTCGGGGTGGATGTGAAAGGAATGGCTCATATCACGGGCTCAGGGTTTCGGAAAATACTGCGGCTTGGCCCCTTCGCATACAAGATTGATCGGCTTCCGAAGATGCCAGAAATTTTTGCTCTGATCAAGGAAACTGGTGCAGTGGAATGGAATGAGATGTTTACGACATTCAATAATGGAATAGGCTTCATTATAATATCTTCAGAGGATGATAAGCAACTCCTGCTTGACACACTTGGAGAGGAGAAGGTATTCGAAATTGGACATGTCGAGGCGACTGACAAACCGAGAGTAGAGATTGGGCAGTATGGAGTGACTATTGAATGACACGAGTATTACTTGTAGGGAATGGTGCCCGAGAACATGCAATCGCAATTGCTCTGAAGAGAGATGGCGTCGACATCGTGGCACATATGGATAAGCTGAACCCTGGTATTGCAGCATTGGCATCTGAAGTCAACATCAATACGTTGGACGACCCAACGAAACTCCCAGACCTCCTAGGTATCGACTATGCGGTAATCGGACCTGAAGTGCCGCTCTCAGTAGGTGTGGTTGACCATCTGAGATTCCAAGGAATACCAGCTATCGGTCCGCGCCTAGAGCCTGCCAGGATTGAAACGCATAAATCATTCTCGCGCAGACTGCTTCAAAAATACGCTAAAGATGCAAATCCGAAGTACACTATAGCTCGCAGTATCGATGCAGTGAAGAAGTTCGAAAAGAGTAACGGAATTAGCAACATGGTGGTCAAGCCAGATGGCCTTACAGGGGGTAAGGGAGTCAGGGTCTTTGGAGATCACTTCAATACCGCACGCGAGATGGAAGACTACGCTACTAATCTCTTGATAGAGAATGGGATAGTCGTTGTAGAGGAGAAACTCCAGGGCACGGAGTTCACTGTGCAGGCGTTTTCAGATGGCTGCAACCTTGAGTTTATGCCGCTGGTAAGAGATTACAAGAGGGCTTATGACGGGGATGCTGGGCCAAACACGGGATCAATGGGGTCCTTCTCAAGGGCAGACCACATGCTCCCGGATATCACTGATAAGGACCTTGCAAAGGCGAAGGACATTATGAAAAGGGTGATTCTTGGAATCAAGAAGACCACGAATACCGACTACAAGGGCATCCTCTATGGTCAGTTTATGAAATCGAATTCAGGGATCAAAGTCATAGAGTTTAATGCGAGATTTGGTGATCCTGAAGCAATGAATGTCCTCTCAGTTTTATCAACGCCAATTGACGAGGTGTTCCAAAGCATAATTGATGGTAACCTAGTCCATCCCACTTTTGAAAAGAAAGCAACCGTCTGTGTCTACGTTGTTCCTGAGGGATATCCGGGCCCAGATGTTGTGAAGGACGCCCCAATGAGCTTCGTCCCAGGAATGCAGAGCGATCTGTACTACGCATCGGTCTATGAAAAGGATGGCATCGTCCACACAACAGGAAGCAGAGCCGTTGCGCTGCTCGCGAAGGCAGACACAGTTGGTGAAGCCCGCAGAATTGCCTATTCGGATGCGAATATGGTCAACGGGAAGGTCAGATATCGCAAGGACATTGCAAAGGACGTTGAGTAGGAATGCAACGGAACACACAGAATCTGAATCTTATCGAGGAACCCATTCATGGCTGAGAGAATTCTTGTATTTGACTATGGTGGCCAGTACACGCATCTCATTGCCAGGAGGTGCAGGGAACTCGGTGTCTTCTCTGAGATTGTGCCTCAAGACACTCAATTGGACGGAGCATTCATTGATGCTGTGAAAGGTGTCATCCTGTCCGGAGGGCCAAGGTCGGCATCAAGTGACGACATTGCGGAGCCATTCTCAAGCAATCTGAGAGTTCTTAGAAGGAGCGGAATACCGATACTGGGAATCTGCTTTGGTCATCAGATTCTGGCATTGTCAGCCGGAGGCAAGCTTAAGGCAGGAGGAAACCCTGAATATGGGGATACTCAAATCGAAATCTGTGACAAGAGCTCGATACTGAAAGGACTCCAGACCAAGCAAAGGGTCTGGATGTCACACAATGATCAAGTGGTTAGCTTGCCCGAGGGATATCAAGTATTAGCCACAAGCGGGAATCATAGTATTGCAGCTTTTGCAGATCCGCAAACAAAGACATTTGGAGTCCAGTTTCACCCTGAAGTCCACCATACGCCCAATGGTATGACTGTACTGGGTGCCTTCTTTCGAGACGTGTGCAACTGCAAAGAACGGTGGTCGCCTGAGAGCTTGATTGAGGAAATCATTGCAACTACTAGAAAACAGGTTGCAGATGGCCGTGTCATTATGGGTACGAGTGGCGGCGTTGATTCCACAGTAGCTGCCTTTCTTATCAAGGAAGCAATTGGTGAGAAACTGCACTGTGTCTTTGTTGACAACGGCCTACTAAGAGAGAATGAGCGGGAAGAGGTTTCAGCTGCTTTTCGAAAAATGGGGTTCACCAATTTCGAAGTCGTGGATGCCTCAAGCGAATTCCTAGATGAGCTCAAGGGAATTGATGATCCGGAGCAAAAAAGGCACATAATTGCAGATATGTTCATTCGAGTTTTCGAGAGAAAGGCAAAGGAACTCCAGACAGAATACGGAGAATTCAGGTTCCTTGGACAAGGGACGATCTACCCAGATAGGGTAGAGAGCGCGGCGACTGGAAAGGCCACTGCAGTCATCAAGAGCCATCATAACGTACGGCTCCCAGACTGGATGAATCTCACTCTCGTTGAACCCCTCAAAGACCTATACAAGGACGAGGTCAGACAAGTAGGTCTCAGAATGAAGATCCCTGAAAGAATGATTAAGCGGCAGCCTTTTCCTGGTCCCTCTCTAGCCATACGAATCGGCGGGCCTGTGGACGAGAGGCAGCTCTCCCTCCTGCGCCATGCAGACCAAATCCTCCAAGAGGAACTTCTCAAGGACACCATCTATCCTTCGGTCTGGCAATCCTTTTGCGTGCTCCTTCCAGTCAAATCGGTCGGGGTCATGGGAGATGAACGTACCTACGAGCAGGTTGTCGTCATAAGAGTGGTCGAGAGCATGGATGCAATGACTGCTTCAGTTTCAAGACCATCGTGGGATATACTCCTAGCAGCGGCCTCCCGAATTGCAAATGAAGTGTCAGGTGTAAACCGTGTGGTCTATGATTTGACCTCTAAGCCGCCTGCGACAATAGAATGGTATTGAAAGCGCGCAAGAGAGAGGACTGCGTGAAGTGCCAGAAAACAGAACGCAGGGTTTCGTCGCATACAGTGTTTCCCCAATGCTAAAATAAGGCTGTCATCCAAGAGGTAATGGTAGAAAATGAGAGGCAAACTGGTCTACCCCTACACGGATGCTCTAATGAACTACGAGTTCAGCCCCGAGCACCCACTCAAACCTGACAGACTCAGACTCACCTATCTTCTGTCAAAAGATCTTGGTCTTATTGACAAAGTGCAGGTGATTGAGCCAACAGCTGCCACACGAGAGGAACTGGAATTCTTCCACACACCCGAATTCATCGATGCAGTAATCAAGTGTGGCAAAGAAGAATGCACAGATTATAGGCATGGTCTCGGAACCATGGATAATCCTGTCTTTCCAAACATATACGATGCTGCAGCCAGATATGTAGGTGCTACAGTTGATGGAATCAGAGAAATAATGAATGGTGCCTCCAATGCTTTCGTAATATCCGGGGGACTCCACCATGCGCAAAGGGCTGAGGCTTCTGGCTTCTGTGTGTTCAATGACATCGTAGTGGCCATCATGGAATTGCAGAAGAAGATGAAATGCAGGGTCCTCTATCTTGATATCTTCGATGCACATCATGGCGACGGTGTACAAAATGCGTTCTACCGCTCCAAAGATGTCCTAACAATCTCTATGCATCAGAACGGCAGGAATTTCTTCCCAGGAACAGGTTTTGTCTATGAATACGGTGCAGGAAACGCAACGGGGTATTCGGTCAATATACCCGTGATTCCTGGTGCTTCATCCGAAGAGCTAATTGAGGTATTCGATGAAGTCGTAGTGCCGCTTTTTGAAGCATACAAACCTGATCTGCTTGTAAGTCAACTTGGGGTTGATGGCCATTACCTTGACCCTCTCGCTAACCTTGCATATTCATCGTATGGTTATGAAACAGTACTGAAGGGGATGAGAGACCTCTCAAACGATATGTGCAAGATAGGCTGGCTTGCACTTGGAGGGGGTGGATATCATCCAATCAATGTCGCAAGGCTGTGGACGCTATTCTTAGCAATCATGCTTGACGAAGAGATACCACAGCGATTCCCCGATGAGTTCAAGGAACAGTGCACAGAACTCGGATTCACTGATTTTCCTGAAGGAATGCGTGACAAGACAGAAGTGGTTCAGTTATACAATCCAAGGGATGAAGTGAAGCTTGACCTTGACAGAGTAATCCGGCGGGTAAAAGAAGAGGTCTTCCCATACCACGGTCTCTAGGCGGACTGCGCACTCATCTACTCTCCACCCGAGGCCGTCTGTACATCAATCCACCTTTTTACGAGTTTGTTGACCAGGTCGGATGCCGCTGCAAGGATGATTGAGTCAGCATCTTCTGACAGCAGCGAAGAAGGATCAACTCCAGAGCGAGCTACCCTCAGCAATGGGGTGAAACAGAGAATTCCAAGGCCCTCAATAATGCTACTCGAATCGTTCCCCACAATCCTGAATCCGTCGCCCAATTCATCGATTGGGGATACATCGCTATCCGCATCAAGCAGGCTCATGAAAACTTTTTCAGGGCCCGCCAAGACGACATCTGGCTCTGCACAGTCTTCGAATGCATATGCCTCACCTGAATCAAAGACAAGAGAATGAGACTCATCGATGTCCTCGGCCTTGAAGCCTATGGTAATATCCTGAAAAGACTGCTCGGTAGATTCCATATATGCTTCAAACTCCGCCTCAGATAGTTGATGCATGACTTGGGCTTTTTCCACACTCACACTCAGAGCGGCCCTACAGCCATCAACAATTGGACCAAGAAACTCCATTAACATGTACTTATCATGGTTCATCTCACGCGCGAGTGCTTTCAGCATGCTGAAGAGATTTCTTCGCTCCGGTTTCTCTTGCAATGATATCGGCATCAATTTGCTTCAGATGCCATATAGAGATTGCTACTATCGCTACAACAAACAGAGAAAAGGGAACAATATGAGTCATATTTGGTTGTGTTCATGACCACTGACATCAATACCCAGCTTGGAACAAATAGGATGACAGTACATGAGGTTGATGAGGGTAACTTGGAGGAACAGGTGGACCTTCTGCTTGCCAGAATGAATACATTCGGCATCACTCAGGCAGTGCTCACACCAGACGATCCTATTGCGGGAAATCTTCTCTATAAGAAGGCGGCAGATATCTATCCAGATAAGCTGACGTTCGCATGTACTCTGTTTCCAAGGCCGATTGAAGATGCAAGAGAGAATCTCAAAAAACAGATTGAAGCAGGGTGCGTGGCTCTGGTAATGGACGAACGGCTATATCATCCTCAGGACACAGCGGCAGAGGTACTAGTGAGCACTGCAGTTAAGGAGGATATTGCAGTCTATTTCAGGAGCAGAGAACTTCGAGGAGAGAACCTTGCTTTTGTGGACCGGTGCTCGCTCGTCCATCCTGAGGGCAGATTCGTAATTCTCCATATGGGAGGCCTGTTCAGTTTTCCAAATGTAATTCCCCTTGCATCACGCCAGAACATCTGGCTGGAAACTTCGTATACTCTCATCAGGCTAGTGGAATCACCGCTGAAGGTGTATCTCGATGCACTCGTGCAGGACATTGGAGCACGAAAGCTGGTCTTCGGGTCCGGTCATCACACAGACTATGCTCATCAGCAAGCCGCATTGAATATGATCGACCTGAACTATGAACAGATTAGGTTGATTACCAAAGAGAACTCATACTTCGTCTTGGGACTCGGGTTTGCCTAGATACTATGACCCGTGAAGAGAATGTCGTATCGCTCGCATGACTGCATCCTGTGTTGGGACACCCACAATATAGCTGTCGGATATTACTGTTGTTGGAACTGCCACGATACCCATGCGCTCCGTCATTGCAGAACTATCGTCTACAGAGTGTTCCCTGAGTGTGACATGCACGCCTCCTTCGTCAAGCCAGTGCAACAC
>CAYPUO010000071.1:0-9094 GCA_964413775.1 uncultured archaeon | reverse complement strand
CTTCTAGACGGTAACCCTTTTTCATCCTGATTTCTGTGAGCATCAGAGCAGAACCACTCTTGAAATCGACTCGGAACAGCTCGAGCCCCTCCATCGACTCAACCCTATCGAAGATGTCCTGTTGAGCATGCTTAAACTGAGGGGTTGTTCTCAATTCAATAATGACTTTCCTCATGATCTGACCAGCCTTATATCACACCCTATATGAATGGCGCAATCTCTGGATATCTATCTGCGCAATCTAGTAGCATATCGGGGCCTGAGAAGGCGATAAAGACGAAAAGTGAACATGGAAAAGATCGAATCGCAAAAAGGTCATCATATCGATTTCATTTCAAGAACAATGATATGGATTTCTATCTGATGGCCGCGACCATAAACATCTCATACGGTGGTGCATCCTTAGGTGAGATTATGTATGCGGCAAATAGAATCAAGGAGAATAACCCAGATAGTTGGGCAAATGAATGGTTGGCCCTTGGCAAGAGATGTGAAGAACGGGCCGATGAAGCAGTTGCGAAACAGAATTATTCAACTGCAGCTATGCAGTACTTACATGCATACACCTACTATCGAATAGGAATTATCGGGATTTCCACATCTAGTGAACTGCGAGATGAAACGTATCGCAGGTTCGTGTCATGTTTTCATCGAGCTGCTACTTACCTTGAAGCTCACATTGAGCCAATTCAAGTTCCCTGGATCCAGGGAGATGATAAGTCACTGATGCCAGGGTATTTTATGTCACCTGATGACACTGGGAAGAAGCGTCCAACCATCATCATCGTCATCAATGGAGGAGAGATGTATCCAGAAGACCAGTACTTCTGGGGAGGCGCCTCAGCATTACAGAGAGGGTTCAATGTCGTGTCAAGGCACTGGTATTAGCAGCGCCCCTCTATGACATCAATGCGTTACTTACCGAAGAAATCCCAAGCGCGCTACAGAATGCACCTGATTTCATCTTCAATGCAATCACAAGACTCGCAGCAAAAGCAAATGCGTTCACAAGGGTGTCCCTTGAACATGCTATAGATGCATCTCGTGTCATCTCAATGAGAGCACTAATGGATTTGTCAAAGCGGATCCCTCCAGTGGACCCGAAGGCTATATCGTGCCCGGTCCTCTGTCTAGTGGGGGATGGAGACTCTGACGAACAGATTAGGCAGCGCTACGAGTTCTACGATAACGTATCAAGCGACTCCAAGGACATAATGGTCTTCACTCAGGAAGACGGAGCTAGTATGCACTGTCAGATAGACAACCTCAACCTATTGGAGCAGGTTGTATTCGACTGGCTTGATAGCGTGTTTGGAGATAATTCTTCACGCAAAGTCGCGCGAAAATCTTGAGGGCTCATTCTATGCTATCCGCGTCGTTTCGTGAGATATCAAGAAACACATCCCGTGAGAGTTCAGTTGCCCAGTCCTCGTCTTGCTGATAGTCGTGCCCTAAGCGCAGAGCAATCTCAGCTTTCGAGAGTTCAGCACCGACATAGGCTGCATGTTCAATAGAGCCTATGAGATTCTGATTAAGTATCTCCCTTAGCAAGGGATGCATCTCTTGAGCTGCTAGCCGTTGAACTCTACCCTCGGGGTCTCTGTGTTCGCAGAGAATCTGACTTGAGGACCGGTCGATTCCGATTCTAAACGACCCCTTCGAATCAGGAGTGTGGCCGCCAACCTCTTGCTTCACAGTAGTATATGGCGCGTCCATGTCGACTGATTGAATGTTGTGTGCGCTCGACTTCGCAGCAAATGCTGTGAATCCAAGTTCCTTTGGTGGGGAATTGAGCATCTTTGCTATAAAAGCCAGTTGTGAGGCGCACTTGATTTCCCTAACACAGTGGACAGTTGATGGTCGTTCCTCAGTGGTCAGAAACACAGAGATGCCTAGTTCTACGCCCAGACATGAGAGAGTGGCATTTACACCTAGTGAATCGGTGTCGAGAAACTCAGTCACATTCGCAAGCCCAGCCAAGAGAGGAGTGTCTTGGTCGATTGTCCTGTAGTGGTGAAATGCAGCCAGTGACTTCATCAGTCCAGGATTGATTGCTGCTTCTAGAACTGGGTCTGCCAAGATCTTCGGGTGCCCCCTATTTCGCAGGCTGTTGCAGAGCTGGTGGCATCTTGTTGCCCTCTCAATTGGGTCCTGAGGATACTCTCCGGCCGCAACATTCGTAGGAAGACACACCAGCGCTGTGTCCTCAGGAATCTTCGATACTACATCGATGTTTCCGGAGTCAATAGACAACACAATCTCAGCTCCTGCATCAACAGCCGCGCAAATCTCAGCAGAATCCAGCGAGTCAATGCTCACAGCAACACCAAGCCTACGGACTTCCTGCACGATTTCAGAGATTAGTTCAGGATCTCTGCGTGCTATTGATGCGCCAATATCGATGATGTCAGACCACTTGCTGTGCTTCTTGGCTTCAGCAATACTGACATCAATTGGACGAATTGACGCATCCACGATCTCAGCCATCACCAGCGGGGGTACATCGACGCCCAGTATGAGTCCCGACTCTAGTCTGAAGTTTCTGGACCCAACGACTACATCTTGTCGTAACTCCTTCACGTGGCTCCTCAATTCATCAAGTATTTGCTGTTGGATTATTCCGTCCGCAGAATGAGAGCTAGAAAGGTCATTTCTGACCGCGTCAAAGTGCTTGAGCAATAGCGGCAGTGCAGACAGCTTTCTTGTGCCTTTGAAGATGGGTATTCCAATATCACTTCGCACATCAGAATAGTCACCCTGAGCCATGCCTGAAATGAGTACGATGTCGGGTGCATGCTTTGATACATATGCAGGAAGATTCCTTCGAACCAGACGCGGCGTTGTAAAAGCCGCAACTGAAATGGGGAGCGTTTCTACGAAGAGATTGCTGAACTCAGAAGCCACTCCTTCAAGTTGGCTGTATGCCATTCGTCCAGTGAGAAGAAGAATCCTTGTCTCGTGCTTCAATGTGGCCACCGCATGAATCCGTTCTTGATGAAACAACAGACATGGAGGAGATAGACTCCTCTGATATGTTCTGCGCTGGGCCCAACCATGTTTCACACATGTTCAAAAAAAGAAGGTGAGGGGCGTATTAAGCCCCTTCATACTATTACACAGTCCAGCCTTTTGTGGCTGAAACATTGCTCAGGACAGGAACAAAGATTGCACGGTCAGGTTAGGCAGAGGCTCCACTATTTGAAGAGCCGGGTGTTGGTGAGGTGAAAGTTGTCCATGTCATGCCCCCACCGCCTCTCTGCCGTAGCCGACACCGTTTGCAGAACTCCCGACACTGCATCAACCTGCAACACAGTACCTTCAATACCCGAATGGATACCACCTACTGCCATAGAACCAACAGGTGAAACTGCTGCAAGGTTTAGTTGCCCTGAGTCATTGTCGCTCAGATTCTGGTTCCCTCTGGTGATGTCAGAACAAGGTGCGGCAGGAAACATCACCCCTATGAAGAAAAGCATGAATGCAAGTGATACTAGAAAGCATACTCAGACTCTGTCCAACGTGGCCTCTCTCTCCTCGCTGCCATGGCTGTAATCAAGGAAGCAATGTGCAGTTTCAAAGAACACGGTTCAACGCAGTGTAAGGTAGCAGGCTCATGCAGCAATAGAAAGACTAGAACACAATCCGCTTATCAGTGTCCTGCATTTTCGAATTTCGTGTAGGATTGAGTATTTCGATGGCGCTCGAGTTTTGCTGTCAGCGAATACAGAAGTGTAAGACATTAAGCAGATTGCTGTGAAATATACACCATATTGCGACGGCAGACATAATTCGTACATATCATTTCTTTTGGCTCTTGCTGATGAATCCCATCCTACCTAGCTCACCTTCAAGAACCTTCAGTGTATTCAGAAGATGATGACGCTCTTTGCAGTAATATGGCCCGTCTATCATGTTCGCTGAAACTCCCGCATCCAGCGCAGAGATTTCTTGTCGTAGTTCACTTGCACGATCCATCAGAAACTGGTCATACCTCTTAGATGTGACATATCCCTCATCAGATGGTATACTCCCCGAATCTATTTGCCCATCCCGAATCTGATAGATTCTATCCGTCTTTCGAGCCATGCTAGAGTCATGAGTCACCATAATAACTGTTTTTTCCAGTTTTTCCACAGTATCCCGCAAATACCCGATTACTTGAAGTGCATTCGTAGAATCCAAAACACCAGTCGGTTCGTCTGCCAAGATGATAGGAGGATTATTCGCTAACGCAGCAGCAATAGCTACACGTTGCCTTTCCCCACCGCTCATCTGGTCCGGAAAATGAGTAGTTCTATCTGCCAGTCCGACTAGGTTGAGAAGCTCTACCGCATGTTGCCTTCTGAAAGCTTTCGGCCTATTGAGAGCAATCATCGGGAGCTGTACATTCTCGCATGCAGTAAGCGTTGGGATAAGGTTCAAATCCTGAAAGACATATCCAACTGTGACAAGACGATAGGAATCTCGTTTCTTTTCCGTCAGATTGTTGAGCATCTGACCTTCTACTTCAACAATGCCAGCTGTGGGTCTGTCAACTGCCCCGAGAATGTTGAGTAGAGTAGATTTGCCACTTCCTGAAGGGCCCATAATAGATATGAAAGCCTGTTTTTCAATTGAAAAGGAAATACCTCTTAGTGCCTGAACCTCGATGGAATTTGATGAATATACTTTCACCAAATCCTTTACGTTGATTATGCTCATTCATTTTGCCTCAGATTGTTTTGATTTGCCGGATGTAAAATACCAGAAGATTAGATATGTTGAAACCAGCATTCCGATGATTTCAAGAGATAGCATTAGAAAGGGAATTGTACTAGGCACGATGTTGAAAGGAACGATAGTGAAGCTTGTAGAATTCAGCGCTGCGATAGTAGCCATCATTATAGGAATACTTAGGACCAGCCCTATGGAAAGAGATAGCACGATATACACAACAAAGGAAGTGTAAAGAGCTCTGGCCCTCCGCCTTCGCGGGAGTCCTCGAAGATAGAGGACAGATAAATCATGCCTCAGTTCATTTGCGTAGGTGGAGGATATGAGAACAATCCCGATGGAACCCAGCAGGTATGCGAAGATAATAGTATGGATTCTGATTTGGAGAAGCCCACCATAGATTGGATTGGATGTTAGCGCATTCAATTTCGCTTTAGCCGATTCCAGAGCCGAAAACAAACCGGAATTTTTCAGTCGCTCGATTATGGCAGTTTCGTTTGCTGAAGGCATTAAACGAAGCAGTATTCGTGTGGAATAACTCATTTCGTGCCTGAGAATGCTGAAGGTGGTAGCTGATATCATTATACTCCCGAAAGAACTAGGATTATGTGTATAGGGTTCCACCCGCAATGCACCTGCGATAGTAAGGTTTACTGCACTGGTTTCTGCCGGGCTTAGGGATAGTGGAAGTGTATCCCCCACGCCTGAATCAAGACTCGACAAGAGACCTATTTCACACAAGCATGAGTTGGTAACCAATTGCGTCATGGCATCGAAGACTGTAGAGCCCTCAAACCAGTTGTCTTCGATATAAGCAGTGCGAATCCAAGAGGTCTGATTTATTACAGCTACATTAATCTTCGAGTACCCCAGATACAGTGTTGACGTGTGAAGTACCGAGTAATACTCAATGCCGTCAACTGTAGCAAGATATGCAAGCACTTGGTCTAAATCCGCATCCGGGGACAGGCCTACACTAACGTCTGATCCAACGCGGGCCTTCAAATCTCTCACATCATGGTCAAACTGAGAAACAGCAACAAGTGGACTGACAAGGGCGAGAACAATAAGGACTGTGAGTATAAAAATCAAGGATGCCGACTTTCTCGCGCTAGATGTTGTGCACTTAGCCAATAATGCACCTGCACTTCCTGAGAATAGAGCGCCAAGTCTTGCCACAATGCCCTTCCATCTATTCTGGTTCATTGTAAGGAAAACCGCGAGCCCATAACAAAGGAGAATCGGACTGATGGGCCTGAGCCATGATATCACCAAAGAGACTACAGAGAGAAGGACAATTACTACAGTCCCAGGGGATTCCTCTATAATAGCTTGGAGCGTAGTTTGCAAGCCACTGATGTCATATACGATTTGGAAGAATGCAGGAATAATCAGTAATCTCCCCATTAGGTTCCAATGAGGACTCTCAGAGAACTGCGTGTTTTCTGGCTCGCGCAATTGATCAACAATCGATAGGCTCGCCATTTCGTGCATGGACACATATGATGCGACCACGGAGGCACCTGTTGATAGTAGGATTGTTGCAATCAAAGTGATGAGAGTAGATGATGTTGGTGCAAACAGAGATGAGAGTAAAATGGTTTCATTGCTTTGCGCTATGATGCCTAATGAGACAATTCCAGTTCCAAACGCAAAGCCCAATAGACCTGCTACTACTCCCATCAGTAACGACTCAACTATATCAACCCGACCGACATAATCTCTGGAGAATCCATGTGTCCTCATCAGACCAAACTGTCTTCTACGTCGTTTATACGAGATTCGATATGAAAAGAAGGCCAGATAGAATGAGAGAAAAGTAATCAAAATCATCAGAGACTGTGCTTCCGAAGATTCTGTTCTGACCCAACTCGCAACTGAACGAAGAACCGGTATCAAATGGTTTTCTGCAACGGCATGAGCCGAAGATGATGCGACAAGATTTGAAACTGCATTATCTATAGTCTGCGCATAAAAGAGGGCCGAATCTATCTGTAGAGCATCAATGTGTGTACGATCTACAGAGATGAGAATGTAGTTTTCAGATCCAAGTAACGATAGGTTAGATGTGTCTTTGTTGGTCATTTGACTCATTAGTCGTCCGTAATCAATGAAGATGACAGTATCTGCACGTGCGATAGTTGAGTCAGAATTATCTTCGAAGATACCACGTGTGATGCTCTCCTGAGAACGGGTCAAGTTGATTGACGACTCGACTAATGTTTCAATTCCAACTTTTCGAAATCCCTCAGTTCCCAAAACTGTGAAATTCACAGACAGCACCTGACCGGTCTGCGCATATTTGTAAAAGGACTCACCTGATGATACATAGCATTTCCCACTCCGCATATTTGAAGTCCAACCGATTGGAAAAGCAGTATCAAAGTAGTGAGTTTCGTTTGATACGCCCACAATTGTGACATTGACGGGACTCTCTTCGCTGCCAATTGCATTGGCTGTCCCCAAGACGCGCATCAATGATTCAGTGGACGTAACTCCTTGCACTGATTGAATTCTGTCTGCTAGTTGCGAGGTTTCGCTGCGTGTTACTGCATCCACTTGTGATAGTGATACCGTAATATCCACATATACTGAAGCGCTCGCATTTTCCAAGGTTTGACTTGCGGCAGACGATAATGTAACATTTGAGTCTGTAAAGATAGCCGCCCCAAACAAAAGGATGAGGAGAGTGAGCACTGATGCACTCTTATTCCGATGTATTCTTCTCCATGCGATCCCCAAAGAACTCATTGTACTATATCGACCCTCCCTTTCCCACATAACAAGAGAACCGCAGCGTAATAAGAACCGCCACAGACACAGAAGGAATTAGTGCCAACGAGAATATGCCCAAGGTAAAGTGGGGCATAACAAGAGGCGCATAGATACTCTGAAAGGATTGTGTCGATCCGAATGCCGTCAGAAGTCCAACTAGAACTCCCAGTAGCATAAATGGGAGAAGTGGAACAATCTCCCAGAACAAGAGCTGTGATAGCTTAGACCTTGCTAGCCCCTTCAAATGCATTGTTCTGATTTCTTCGCTCCGCTGATAACGGATTGAAGCCATCAGTGCCCAGATTCCGGAAACGGCCAAGAACACGGAGAAGAGAACACCGACGATTTGAAGCAGTACGAAGGTGTTACTGAGTGAGGTTTCAATAGAAGTATAGTCTTCGAATGTATGTATCCCATATACAGAGAAGTCATGCAATTCCAACTCATCTGCTACTGTTGAGGCGTAATCCTCTGAAGATAGTCGAATCAGTAGCTTGGCTTGTGGTCTGATAATACCCTCTAGTCCTTCAGTTATGCGGATACTGACATAGGACCAGGTTCGCTCTGCATAGTACGAAGCTCCTGACCCAGGGGATTCAACAAGATTAGGCTGCGGGCCGAACAGCCCAACAATTGATAGCGTCCATGAATGGTCGTTGTAGAATAGAGTGATTGTATCTCCAATCGAAAGCCCAAGGTTGTCTGCTACAAGTCGTTCCAATATGATTGAGCTATTATTTGATAGCATGGAAAAACCAAGACTCTGGTTGCCAAATGTGAACCAATTATCCTGATAATATGCCGTTGATTCCCAGCTGCCTGGGGAGATAGCTCTCAAGTCAATCAATCCATCGATCGAACTGAGAGAAAAATGCTCTTCCAATGCAATACTGGCAACTCCACTGAGACTAGAGATTCCAGACAGAGTTGCATTGTCCCTTGTGTTATCCAGATAGCAGCTGACGTCAGAACCATTCCCGACGAGTGACTGAATTCGGGCAGTATTCAATTGAGCGTCTACATTTGCTGCGGTCCATGTAGCATAGCCGATGACCAGAGTGAGTAGCATAGCGAGCTGCATGTTTCTATGTAGATTTCTATTTAGATTTCGCGATGAGAGAGCTCCGATTGTTCCCTTTAGCCTAACCGAAATCCAGGATAGTGTAAACAGAAGCCTATCAGAGGTTGCTACTATGGAAGCAGCTCCATAAAGCAGCAGGACCGGCCCGACAATATTGAGTATAGAGTCAAGCCATGCCCAGGATGTCAAGACCACCTGAAGGAATGTATTATCGAAACCGCCATTCAGCACAAGAACTTCAAAAGGATTGAAACCCACTAGCCACATGACTGCTTTCAATCCACCAAGGACCAAACACACAAGAGGAATAATTCTATGGAAGCTGTCGCTGTTCATATCCAATGATCTAACTGACAGCATCTCAGGAAGACCAAGACCATGTTGAGTCTTACTGCTTGCCCTTGCAGAGGCAAGTGATATACAAACTGTCACTGAAAAAACCAAGGCAATCGCTTCCGGAGATAGGAAGCTTGTCGATTCGGCCCCAGCGGGATTAGTACCGAATACGAACCAATCGAACAGAAC
>CAYPUO010000070.1:0-9110 GCA_964413775.1 uncultured archaeon | reverse complement strand
GCGCTTGCCTGCGGAGCAAGATACCCCCGGTTCGAATCCGGGCGGTCCCGCCACTTATTCTGTTTCGATTGCAGTTTAAAAGAGCTGATGCAGACAACTTCCTGAATCGAGGTCATCTATCATGCGAACTGTGGAAAGCACTAGTTCTTCGACACACCCAGTGGTGGTTCGATTTACTAGGTATCTCAACGGACCTATGGGAAGAACGGTCCTGGAAACACTTGACGAGGGGGAGAGCTTCCTGCTTCAGACCGCTGAGCACACGCTCCGGATCACGAAGCGAGAGGGAAAAGCCGTGGTCCGTCTGCAGTCCTAGGCACACTCCTTCCTCTCTTACCATATTCTCTCAAGTCTTCCTTTTCACATGATGATAGTGCAGCGAAGAGTCTATAAGCCGAATCTTGTCACCCCGAAACGGGGCCGTAGTCTAGCCTGGATAAGGCGCTTGCCTGCGGAGCAAGATACCCCCGGTTCGAATCCGGGCGGTCCCGCCACTGTTTCTCAATTCACATCTGGGTCAAGTTGAATCACATCTTGTGTGTCATTTATGTGGTGTCGCGAAGCTTAAAAGTCAAGTAGACTCGGCAGACAGAGAATGCTTCTGTTCTAGACACATTTAGGACTGGTATTAGCTCAGACCCGCGAGATGCACATAATGCAATTTACGCCACAGCGACTTGACAAGGTATATCGGGCTATGCAGCGAGAAGAGGTGGAGCTTCTCCTAATAACAAGAGCCCAGGATGTCCAGTATCTAACTGGGTATCAGACTCCAAGGGCGTATCTACCTGCAGCGTGCATAGTAAGTGTTGGACAGACTCCCAAGCTTCTCATTTCGGAACTTCAAAAGGAATTCCTTGGGCAAGACTCGGTAATGTCAGATATCTATCCGTTTGTTCAGGAAGACTCCGACTTCTGCTACCCGTTTCATAGCGCCTCATTCTGGAACCACATTATCGAAACGATTCGTAGCAACGGGAACGACTCTGGCATAATTGGTCTGCAACAGGACTGGCTCTCAGTGAGGGACTTCGACTGTCTCAAGTCTGCTCTTCCCTCCGCAGGCTTCAGAGACTTCTCATCGAATCTCTGGAAGCTAAGACAAATTAAGGATGCAGCTGAAATCGACATCATCACTCAAGCAGCAAGAATTGCAGAGATTGGAGTGAGAACTGCACTTGAAATTGTGTCAACTGAAAAGTCTGAGTCTAATGTTTCCGTCGAGATCGAGTCTGCAATGAGGACCGCTGGCGGGCATCTGAAGGGGATTAGAGCAGCAGTTATCTCAGGACCTCGCTCACGCTACCCCTTCGCGCATCCCGGACCTCAGAGAATTCGTAATGATCAACCTGTGGTCATCGATATCACTGTCAGTCATGCAGGGTATTTCGCTGAAATCGCTCGCACAATTCATCTCGGAAAGCCGAGTAGCGCACAACGTACCCTCTTCGAGAACAGTCTTCGGATTGTTGAGTCCATTGAATCCAACATGACCCCAGGACTAACGATTGACGAACTGGTGAAGAAAGTGAAAAGCAGTACAAGGAGTTCATCTGCCGACGGCGGAATGATATATCCGCTGGGCAGTTCCATTGGACTTGACCTGCGTGAGCCTCCTCACATTGTACCTCAAAACACTGTTTCTCTTAGATCAGGAATGGTATTTTCAATACATCCGTCGTGTTATAATCCAAAAGCGGGGGTGTCGAAGGTTGCTGATGTATTCTACATAACTGACAAAGGCTGTGAGAGTATAAACACACTTGCTCGCGAAACCATGTAGTCTAGCCTATTGTTTGCCATGTCTTGAGCTTCTGGAAAACGTCAGCAATCGTGTCTGCACGCGCTTGGTGCTTCTCAATCTCCTCTCGTGCAACTTCTCTAATCTGAGCAGCAGGAGCACCAGAGTTCAGACTCCGCGGAGGGATGACAACATTAGTAGGCACAATGCTTCCCGGGGCAAGTATAACCCCTTCTCCCAGAGTTGCTCCATCGAAGATTACTGAACCCTCACCAGCACTGACGAAGTCTCCTATATAGACGCCATGTACGACGGAAGCTGTCCCTAAGATGACTTTGTGCCCAATAATGGCTGGATTTTTCTCGGTGTGAGCATGAATAACGACACTATCTTGTACACACGTTGCCTCACCAATTCTGACAGGAGCATTGTCGCCACGGATGACTACACCTGGCCAGATGTTTGCTTTGGGGCCTATTTCCACATTGCCTATGACTGTAGCTTGGGGACTAATGAAGGCCGTGGGATCTATTTTTGGGCTCTTATCTCCAAATGCGAGAATTGGCACTCCATAACACCTCACAATAATTGTTCTATGACTTTCTCGTAATGCTCAATGGGCCTGAGCCCAATAAGGCGGTCGGTCTTCTCAGCTTTTCCTTGTCGCGGGTCTGGAATCTCAAATGAAGCTGGTGCAGCCTTGTGGTACACCAATACGCACGGGATGGCGACTATCTTGTTCTCTGTTGCGAACGACCTGTGTTCCTGAGTATTCAGCTTTATGAATTTGATATCCTCATTATCAGAGTATTTCTGTTCCAGTTCTTCTATTATGGGTGCTAAGGCAAGACAAGGGCCACACCAAGGCGCCCAACAGTCCATAAAAACAACTTTGGTTTCAGATACTATCTTGTTTGCCTCTTCAGGCGACACGTCTCGGACCACTTTATCACACGGCCTTCTGATGTGTCAAGCTCCCAAGCCTATGAATGTATCTACACACCACATGTTTCGAAGCCGGGTCCAGAAAGGTGGAGGAGATTTCAGCTGCCCTCCATTGAATTGACCTATGAAGTTGCCTGTGCAACTAGATTCTCTGCGATTTGGTCATAGACTTCAGGCGGCATCACTCCAACGAGCTTGTCCATCTTCCGCCCGCTGCCATCATCGAACACAACTCTCTTGCCTTCAGAGTAGACTAAGACACTCGGTACGCCGGTGATTTGGTTTTCCATGCTGAACTCTCGGTTCTGGTCCACATCAAGTTTGACTACTTTTACTCCCCTCTCACCGAATTTCTCGGCGAGCTCTTCCAGGATGGGGCCCAGAGTTCTACAAGGGCCACACCACACTGCGTGGCAGTCTACAAACACTACCTTGTTGTCTTGAATGACTTGTGTCAGGTCGTTAGAGGTGATTTCTTGAACCATTTGATTGTCTCCCTGTTTCACTGTCTAGTTGTGCATGAGCACTACACAATCGTTAGGTTTTTCCGTCTGCTTATAAGGGTTGTGCAAGAGCCATGAACAACCGATTCGTGCATCGAGGGAACGCTGTCTACGAAATAGCATCTTGACAAAGTTTCATAAGAAGTAGTCAATGGGAAAGCAGAGTCAACTGGTGATTACATGCCCGTCCTACACTGTCCAAAATGTGGATCGAAGCTCGACATTCGCAAAGGGGGCGACATCTGGACAGTAAGATGCTATCAATGTAACACTGAGCTGATGGTCGATGGCCGTGGCAAGGACCTCTTCGATGCTTATGATGCGTATCTCACAGCAGTTAAGAGTGGCACGCTGCAGGTCACGCCAGCAAGCTCAAGGCGTGAGACAGTATCTCGAACTGGTTCCAAGACGGAGGCATCTTCCCGTCGACGGCGGGCAATTCCCGCAGGCGACCGTGTTCAATCGGAAGCAGAGATCACGAGGCTAATCTCTCATGGGGGAGCATCTGCTGAGAAGCTGCCTAGTGCAGTAAGAGAGATGGTGCTACGCGGTCGCGACTACCTTGTAAGCTATAAGCATATTCCGCCAACAGATGCCGAGTATGGGGCCTCTCTGGAGGACTACAAGTTGCCCTCTCGCCTGAAAGCCGCTCTTCTGAAGAAGGGTATTGAAAGGCTCTACAAATTCCAGGAGGAGGCATTTGATGCCATAACGGAAGACAGGGATGTAATATTAGCCGCACCCACTGCTCAGGGGAAGACCGAGGGATTCATCCTTCCCATTATTCGTCGCCTATTACTCTCAGTCCAGGAGTCAGTACAGTTTCCTGGTATTCGCGCGTTATTACTATACCCAACAAAGGCTTTGGCCAGAGATCAGTATGAGAAGATTAGGAACCTCTGCAAGGCCTCGGGGATTACAGTGGGAATCTTCGATGGCGACACCTCTCAGGTCCATAGGCAAAAGCTGTATGATTCTCCTCCCGATCTACTTCTCACAAATCCTGATGTACTCCACTACCATCTAGGCTGGAACCAGTCTCGGCTTGTGCCCCTCTTGAGGACTGTAAAACATGTTGTTCTGGACGAGATACATCTCTACACTGGTTCCATGGGGACAAATATCTATTACATTCTCAAGCGTCTAGAGATGGAGTGCGGGAAGTTCCAGAAGATAGGCGCATCCGCAACAATCGCCAATCCGAAAGAGTTTGCAGAGATGCTCTTTGATTCTGAAGTCCAGCTAATTGAGTCACACAGCGCAAAACGGGGGCCAATCCATTTTCTCATGTACTACCCCGGCAACCGAAGCAAGTATAGCATGATTGTAGACATTGTGAAAGCACTAAACCAAGGCGAATTCCAGACACTTGTGTTCGGTAATACCCACTCGGAAGCGGAAGTACTTAATGTTCTCATAGGAGATGCAGGTATCAAGTCCATGGTACACCGTGCTGGTCTGTCCAAGAGCTATAGGAACGATGTTGAAACGCAATTCCGTAATGGAACACTACCTGTGCTTGTATCGACACCGACTCTAGAGCTTGGAATTGACATTGGCGACTTGGACTCGGTCGTGAGCATGATTGTTTCAATTACTCGTCTTACCCAGAGGATTGGTAGAGCTGGACGAAAGGGGCAAGAAAGCGTAGCAGTCCTCGCGCTCAGAGAGAATGACCCCATCTCGTCGTTCTATCGCTACCAGCCTGAGAAATACTTCACTGATGTGGATGCTGCATATATGGAACCTGAGAATGAGGTAGTAGGTCGGTATCAGCTTATTGCAGCCGCGATGAGTGGCAAACTCAACACATCAAGATTCTCTCAACAAGAGAGATTGCTGGATGGTCTGGTGAATGATGGTATTATCCAGATTGATGATGATGGCAAGGTGCGTATCACTGACTATGAACGTGCACAGAAAGAATGGAGGAGCTATAGCATACGTGGAATCGGCGATACCGTAGAAATAAAGCTCAAACAAAAAAAGATTGGAGAACGTACCATGCCTATGGCTGCCCAAGAATTACACCCTGGGGCAATCTATCTTCATGGTGGTAATAACTACATGTCGGTCGACTTTCGGTACAGACCGGGCCTAGGGAGAGCCACCGTGGTTCCAATCAACGATAGGAGTGCCCATACAAAGCCTCTATATGATACAATGCCGAGAATTCTGGAAATCCATCAACAAAGGAAAGCATTTGGTTTGAACATGATCTACTGCACTCTAGAAATGACTCAAACCGTCTACGGGTACGTAAAGAAGGACACGAGGAGCGATAAAGTCATTCAAAGATCTGATCTCCCCACTCCATTGGTGTATAAATACATGACACGAGGATTTGCATTCAGGGCCCCTGGACCGATGGCATCAGTAGATGATTACTTGAACGGGCGATTGAAAAATGCTCAAGGTCCAAAAATGTCTCCAGTCGAGCTTGTTGGAGGCACATTTCATGCCGTAGAACATGTCGTCATTGAATCAAGTAACATGCTAACTGGCGGTGGTGCGCGTGAGATCGGAGGTGTATCGATGGGTGATTCCGGAATTATATTTGTGTATGATGGGAGTCCGGGAGGAAATGGCGCATCAAAACTTCTCTTCTCAAGATTTGAAGAAGCGCTTCCCAGAGTCGAAACCATACTTGAGAAATGTGACTGCAAGACCGTAGATGGGTGTCCACTTTGCACATATTCATATCAGTGTGGCAATAACAATCAGCCGTTGTTCCGTTTTGGTGCTTTGGAGAGCGTCAAGCGTATACAAGAGAACGTTGAAACTGAAGTTGATGTAAAGGAATACATGGGATATCAACCTCTCGTATAATAGCTGGTGAGGCGTATGGCACGATTTATGATTGGTCATGGGCATGATGGTCCTGCTCGTAGAGGCAAGATCCATCTCGGAAGCAGGATTCTTCCTGTACCTACATTTCTAGGTCCTGCAGAGTCAATCCACACCGGAATGAAATTTCATAGTGGTCCAGAATCTGATGCTACAGAAGACACAACTGAACTCAAAATCCTCTCAAGCGGCACAATCATCGATTATGCTAGTCAGACTACTCACGATGTTCCCGCGGCCGATTCGCTTTACCTCCTTCCTTCAATGCTTGGGCTTACTACCCTGCCCACTGACGCAAGCAGTGAAACAGTCAAGGCACAACTCGCTGTCTTATCGGAAATACCTCTGGCAGCTGACAATGCAGTACTTCACATTCCGGGGCTGCTAACCAAGGCTGAACTTGAGATGCTCACTCCTTTGGTTCGTGACTCTGGTGTTCAGAGTGTTGCTTTCACTTTTGACGGACGATATGGTCCCAGAGACCTTGGCAACCTGGCTCTTAGAGGAGCCCTCCCCCGTCACTGGTTAGTGTTTGCACTAGGCCGAATCAGGATTGAAATGGTACCTATCCTGTACTACTCAGGATTTGATGTCTTCGACATTGGTCATGCCTTTGAATCAGCGGCAAGTCAGGTCAGAATGTGGGATATGATGGATGAGCATCTGACCTCTGGGGGCTCCCTACGATACTGCCCATGCAAGCACTGTATTCAGCTTCAACCGTCAATGACTGCTAGAGAAATGACCCCAGTCCTTCTTGCCCATAATACGGGTCTTTATGCTCAAACACTATCTTCGTGTGTCAAGGCTCTGGAATCAAACAGCCTTCGCTGGCTCCTAGAATCCATAACTCACCGTTCGCCGGATGTTGCCTCTTTCATCAGAAAGGCCGATGACGCGCTCGCGCCTTTCTATGATGAATTCACGCCATCGAATGGAGGATCTATACAGCCCTTGATTGGACCTGAATCATACAATGCACCTATTGTCAGGAGATTCAGGGAACAAGTCAGGAATAGATATCGCCCACCTCAGGGAAAGAAGGCACTCCTTTTGCTGCCATGCTCTGCACGAAAGCCATATTCAGAGTCCAAGTCACATAGGAGGTTCAACGACTCAATTCAACAAAGCCTTGGGGACAGACGGTCTGCTCTTGCTGAAGTAATCATTACCTCTCCGCTCGGCATTGTTCCGAGAGAGATAGAACGTATCTACCCTGCTGGTTATTATGACATCCCTGTGACTGGAGAGTGGGACTATGAAGAGACTTCTCTAGCTGCAGATACGCTTGTTGCTCACTTAGGCAAGTTCGATGCATCCTGTGTTGTAGTTGCCCATGTTTCAGGAGGATATCTGGAAGTTGTGCAAAAAGCGGAGGATCGTATCAGGCAGAGCATCATATATACTAGCCATGACAAGCCTCCAACGAGTAGGCAGTCTCTCGTATCGCTAAGAGAAACACTATCAGATGTTTCTGAAATGTGCAATTTTCAGCCGAAACAGAATCAACTGGAAAACACGCTTCGGGCCACAGCAGATTACATGTTTGGGATGGGCGCTGGAGAGGCGTTGGTTCCAGATGGTGCGAGGGTTGGTGGAAAGGTCTATGGGTCAATAATCTCGCGTGTGGATAAGCAGCAGACGTGTTTCTATTCAGGTGAAAATGGCAGCATTTCGTTAACTCTTGAGGGAGGAAGAAGGCTAGCCCCAATTGGTCAATACTGGGTCAGGTTTGACGGGGATTATATCGAGGGAAGTTCTATCTTTGCTGTAGCTGTGGACTCTGCAGACCGGTTAATCCGACCAGGTGATGAGGTAATCGTACTTAACAGAGATGGAGAGATCATCGGGGTGGGGCGAAGCGAGATGTCAGGACAGGAGATGTGTGATTTCTCCAACGGTCTGGCAGTCAGAGTACGCCACAAATCGAGGTGAGCATATGATTGATGACTATCTCAGCAGTTTTCATGAGGAGGTCTACAAGGCATCACATAAGGCTAGGCGGAACTCCATATCCCGGCGCAGAGTCAGGGATATCACAAGAGCAGCTGCGGCTTGGACCACCAAGTCGTTGATTGGCTCTTCAAAAGGTACGGCTCTCTCAGTGGTGCTTGCTACTGTGGGATGTTCTCATGCCCGAGGAGATATGGGCGGCTGCACCATGTGTTCATACCTCCTAGACGGTACAGAAAAGGCTCCTTCAGACAAGCAACTCAAAATGCAGTTTGATAATGCTATGAGCAAGATATCCGGACGACCCGCACCACTCTCAGTCAAGTTGTATACGAGCGGGAGTTTCCTTGATACTCGGGAGGTTTCATTGCAGGCCGGGCATGATATTCTCTCAATTATAGCCGACGATAGCCGAATCAGCGAGGTAATAGTTGAATCTCGCCCTGAATATGTGGTGGATTCATCTATGTCTGAACTCCGAGATACTCTAGGAGAAAGACGTATTGAAATCGGAATAGGTCTTGAGTCCAGCAATGACATTGTGAGGCGGCTATGTGTGAATAAGGGATTTAATCTCAGCGACTTTAACAATGCAGTCGATACCGCCAGACGATTTGATATCGGTATTCGTGCATATGTTCTGCTCAAGCCTCCATTTCTCACCGAAAGGATGGCTATTGAAGATGCAGAGCAGACCATATCTTACTGCGGCGAGGTTGGTGTTTCGACTGTTTCTATTAATCCTGTTAATGTGCAGAAGTACACACTAGTAGAGCGGCTATGGCAAAGAGGAGAATACAGGCCACCTTGGCTATGGAGCTTAGTAGAACTCCTGAGGGCAAGCAGAGAAACCCTCAGCAGAGAAATCAACATTGTGTGTGATCCAGTTGCTGCAGGGAAGAAACGAGGTGTTCATAACTGTGGAAAATGCGACAAGGAGGTAGCATCCGCCATCAGGAACTACTCAATCACCCAGAGCCCGGCTGTTCTTTCTTCGTTGGAATGCGACTGCATGGCGCAGAGGAAGCATACTTTGGACCACGAGGATGTTTCAATGCTGGTCCATAACGAACTTTGAAAATGGTTTATTAGATAACTCTAACAGATATATTCGGAGGCAA
>CAYPUO010000069.1:0-9148 GCA_964413775.1 uncultured archaeon | reverse complement strand
ATATTGTTGTTTCCCCTGTCAATGCACAGGTTTGCATGGATGAGCTAGCTTGAACTGGAATAAGCGATGGATAGAACTGCCGGTTTCTATCTGCTGGAGCCATACGCCATTGAATAGGCAGATTTTACCACACATTCTTGGTTCTCCCAAATGTAGTTCTTTCTAGCATGCTCCATGATTTTCATTCCATCAACTGGAGGGACTGCATCGATTACAGAGCGAATGTCGTCATAGCTGCTAAAAGTGTGGACATAGGGGTTTCCCTTAAAGAGGTCAGCATAGGTTTCGCAGAGGACAACCTGCAGACCAGCATGGAGGTATTCATAGTTCTTGTTGGGATTACTTATTCGTTGGAATGGATGCGGTCTGTAGGGTGTTAGGCCAATTTCGTAGCTGGAGAGCTTGGCCATCATATCCTTGTGAGGTAGTCCAGATACAATGTCGAATGAGAGAATGTCTTGAAGACCGGTCATATCTCTGTTAGGCAGGAATCTTGGAAATGAGAAGTCAGAGCCCATGTAGACCAGTCCAGACCTTGTGGGTGGATTGTGCAGCCAGTTCGTTTCAATCAGCATTGGCACATTATTTGCAACATGTACCCGACTAGTGTACTTACGATAGTAGTTAGCTATACCGTCACTGACAGTAATCACTGGATACTTGCGTGCAAGTTCATGTTCCCAGGTTTCAAACTTACGTACAAGAAACCATGCAGCGGTTCTTCTAAGAAACGGTCTGGCCGTGAATACAAACTTCTGCATACTCAGGCATTCGTGATCATCGAAGACTGCCGGATAATCTGTGTCAAGCAGGAAATGTCCTACGATAATATTGTGAGCGTGAATAATATCTGGATCAATCTCGGATATTGCCGCGAGCCAGCGATTCTTGATTCTTGGGTCGTGGGCGATTGATGGACCAATTCCAAGAGGCACTGTCTTCGTTTGTGAAAAGGCTGACAGGCTCTGGCCGTTGACAGCACGCCCCCCCAGAAACACTATCTCATGACCCTCCTTCTTCATGGTCATTGCCATTCTTTCGACTCTGGGGTCCGGGAGTCCTGCGTCACTGATATGAAGTATCCTCATGTCATTGAATTTCTGTCCTGTACCTGATATAAAGGAATCTTTCGTTTCTTCTCTTTGCGATGCCTCTAGGCAGGTGATTAGTTATACTACCTCTGGAAAAGAAGGTCAACACATACTAGAGGTCCCGCACCTGATTGCTCCTTTTAATCGCGATTTCATGGGAGAGCAGTATATCCAATATTCGTTCAGTAGCATGACCATCTCCATAGACACTGGGGTCATTGTTGAGCTGCTTGTCCCACATGAGTGAAGACTTCTGAAGAACATCGTGTGTGCTTGACGACGACAGTATATTGGCTCCGGCATCGATTGTTTCAACCCATTCCGAGTTATCACGTATTGTCACACATGGTGTGTTCAGAAGGTAGGCCTCCTTTTGAAGCCCCCCTGAGTCTGTAATAAGCAGACTCGATTGGTCCACTAATGCGACCATTTTCTCATATGGAATAGGTGGCACTACTATCACATTATCGTTGAAACCAAGAGCCGCTCTCTCCAAGCAATCCTTTGTTCTTGGGTGCATTGGGAATACAATCTTGAACTTCGCCTGGCTTAGTGCCTTCACAATCGATTCCAGCTTATCCCTGAAATCGACATTCTCCCTCCTGTGGAGTGTAAGCACCCCATATTTCTCATCCGTCAATCCGAACTTCTGACGAAGTTCATCGCTCGAGATATTGCTCCGTATTTGGGGCAACTTAGTTTTCAAGATGTCATACATTGTGTCACCAACTTGATAGACAGAGCCAATGACATTTTCATTCTCTAAATTCATGGATGCCGTGTCAGTTGGAGCAAACAAAGCCGCTGAGCCATGGTCTATCAGTCTCCTGTTTACTTCCTCCTGCATAAACATGTCAAAGCTTCTGAGACCGGCCTCAAGGTGGCAAGTTGCGATGTCCAATTTGAATCCCGTTAGAGCAGCTGCTAGAGCCGAGTTGGTGTCCCCGGGCACTATCAAATAATCAGGGTCGAATTCCTCAAGGACGGGCTCTAATCTAATCATAGTCTCTCTTATTTGATATGCCCCTGTTCCGCTCCCTACTTCCAGATTCGAGCTTGGCTCATCTATTGCGAATTCGGAAATGAATTGTGCCGCCATTTCATAGTCATAGTGTTGTCCTGTGTGAATAAATCTAAAATCAATGCCTCTCTCTTTCATAGCATTGAGCAATGATGCTGATTTGATAATCTGCGGTCGGGTGCCGGTTACTAGTGCAATTCGCATGGATAAACATCAGCTCGGGAATATGAGTTGTTTGAGAACTCAACTGCCTAGCTATTCAAGCTTCCGCTATCAAGGAACCCCCGGAGTGCTGCTGACCCACTCATATTGGTTCAAACTGTGTCTCTGAATTTAGCAAGCGTTATAGGCAACTGCTTTTCCTTTTTCTTGATGTTCTGTGTGTGGTATCATTGCTCTCTTAGCCAGAAGCCAAGCAGTACCAGAGAGTGTTAAATCTCTTCTAGAATCTCTGACCGATAGCATGCAGCATCGAGGCCCTGATGGTCGAGGATCCTTTTCGGATGACGCTGTGTTTCTTGGTCATCGTAGATTAGCGATTATCGACCTGAGCGATGCGGGCAAGCAACCAATGGTTTCCCATGATGACAACAATGTCATAATCTTCAACGGTGAGATATACAATTACATTGAGTTGAGAGAAGTACTTGAAAAGGAAGGAGTGGAATTCAGGACAGAATCTGATACTGAAGTTCTGCTCGAACTCGTTTCACGAAGAGGCCCTAAGGCTATTCCTTTACTAAATGGCATGTTTGGATTTGTATTATGGAATGAAGAGAAGAGAGAGCTTCTCGCAGTCAGGGACAGGATTGGAATAAAGCCTCTATATTATTTTCAATCACAAGACTACATTGCCATTGCATCTGAGATTGGACCGCTATTGCCGCTCCTCGACGAGATTGCAATCAATGATGCCATTGTCTTCGATTTTCTTCAGAGAAAGCGAGTAGAGCATTCTGCTTCCACATTCTTCGAAGGAATTCATCAGGTGCCACCTGGCCACTATCTGACAACAGGGCCGAAAGGCATACAAATTCATCGATGGTACAATCTCGTGGATGCTGTTCACATCATTCAGAACAAAGAAGAATTCCAGAAGAGATCCGAATCGGATCATATCAAGGAAGTCAGAAGGAGATTCCAACGTTCAGTCGAGCTACGACTTCGAAGTGATGTTCCTGTGGGTTCGTGTCTGAGTGGCGGAATCGATTCGTCGAGCATTGTTGTAACTGCGGCTGGAATGATTGATAGGGAGAACCTGAAGAATTTCCAAACCTATTCGGCGGTATTTGGAGACTGGTATGAAAAGGATGAGAAAAGGTACATTGAATCTGTTCTCGAGTTATCTGGCATCCAAGGAAACTTCACGATTCCCACAGCCACGAAACTGAGTCAGTCGTTCGGCGATTTCATACGGCATCAAGAAGAACCAGTTACGGGGGCCTCGCCTTTCTCTCAGTACTCAGTAATGAAACTTGCAAAGGAACACGGAGCGAAAGTACTGCTTGATGGCCAGGGTGCTGATGAGATTCTTGCGGGCTATGACTATATGGTCGGATATTACTTCGCTGCGCTCCTCTTTGGCGGGAAGATTCCTGCATTTCTAAGGGAGGTCTTTGCTCAAGTTCGCAGGCGAAACAAGATCTTTCTTAGGTCTTTTTTGTCGCACTTCATGCCTAGCTGGCTACAGAGGTACATATACTCCAGAAGACACAACTTGATGAAGCGAGAGTTTTGGGAGAGGTTTCGAAATCGGAGCGTACTCAAGCCAATTGTTCCGAAGCCTCCGCGCTTGAGAGGCGCTTTGATAGAATACGTGAGCAAAAACATACAGCACCTGCTGAAGTGGGAAGACAGAAACTCAATGGCATTTTCAATCGAAACAAGAATACCGTTCCTAGACCCTGATTTCATGGAATATGTGTTGGCTCTTCCACCGGAGTATGCAATCCGAAATGGGGTCACAAAATGGGTTCTCAGAAATGCTTTTGCGCATAAGATTCCTCCGAAGATAGCCAAGAGAAAAGACAAAGTGGGCTTTGCCACGCCTGAACGAGCATGGTTGGCAAGCGGTCAGGTTGTTCAGGTCAATAGGCTAATTGAACAGCAGCATCCGCTACTCGGGAACTACATTGATATGGATGTGCTCGAACAAATGCTGTTGAAGGGCCTTTCATCTCTGGGACCAAACACACTAAACTACATTTTCAGGATAACCGCTCTCAATGTATGGTTAACAGAGTTCTTTCCGCCGAAATAGTGCCTGGGGAGTTCCTGTCTGCAATCGGCATGCCTATATTGTGGAGGTATGAGTAGCCAGAAGGGTGGCGAGAATGAAGATAGACCCCAACCCCCTAGGTATAATTCTGAAAGCAGAATGCCATGTATTTAGATGGACCGTGTTTCAAGGTGATGGTCTTTCTCTTGCGTGCGGTCATAAAGTGGAATGCGACAGGAAATGCCACAAGTGATATAGTGATAGGAGGAAGAGAACATCGATGGCACGAAGCGAACTCAATGACTCGGACAACGGATACCACGAATTCTGTGGATACTGCACAAACGAATGTGAGTACGTTTCGAGCGCTTCAAGCTACCTTCTGATCACCAATATTTGGAATGAGGAGAAAAACATCTCAAAAATATTCCATCGAATTTCTCGACAAACAAAGAAACCCAAAGTATGGTTATGGCTTGATGATGGGTCAAATGACAGGTCATGCGAATTCATTGAGAGCAAGAAGACTGAATTGCCTGAAGTGGAGGTCTGGCTCGAAAGGTTGCCTACAAAGAAGGTGGGAAATCTAGACTCAATAGGAAAGGCGTACGACCGAGCTCTTCCTCCCCTCATTAAGAGAATTGACGCACTTGGAATTGATTATATTGCGATAATCGATGTAGACAACAACCCTTGTCCAAACTACTGTGCTAGGCTGACTTGGCTACTAGATAGGAACCCCCACATTGGCGCTGCAGCAGGAATATTGCCCGGCGAAATCAGGAAGAGACATGTTGGACTGCCTATGGGAGGGGGCAAAATCGTCCGATGGTCAGTAGTGCGTCATATTACTAAATACTGGGATATAGCTCCCGATACACTGTTCAATATTAAAGCTCTATCGATGGGATATGAGCTCAAGACATTTCCCGTTCCTCTGCTTGTTGATAGATATACTACGGCATTTAGCAAGAAAGGAGTATTTAGGCAAGGCAGGCTGAACTACTATGTAGGACGGCCTTTCTGGGGTGTTTTCTTCAGAGCATTGAGGAGGGTCTTGCTCAGGCAATATGGATTCGAGATGATGAGAGGATACCTCTACGAAAGGAGAAAAGGAGGGTGGAGATTCAATGACCCAGATGTGGAGGCATTCTACAGTAGGGGAAGGAATCCCATAACAGCTCTTCTTGAAATGCTATCTTTCGTTGGCGTAGATGAGTAGGACCAATCATATTTTCTTGAATTTGCTAATCACTGTGCGTGAGGAGGAAAATGCTTCGGCGTAGTCTGCTCCTATGAGAAGTCCATAGAAGTGCATCAAACCCTTGATTGCATTGATTTCAAAATACCCCCGTTTCTCCACCTGCGACTTGTACTCTCTAAGCAATGCAACTTTCCTCGTCACATCCTCTTCAGATAGGGGAATGTAAACATGGGCTACAAAATCTGGGCAGTTGCCCGGTATAGTATATGATAGAATCGAGGTATCGGTCTTCATAAAAGCTCGCAATGCTTCTTCCGCGACTACTCTGTGGTCCTGATGGAGGTCTCCATGCCATGGAGCAAAAACCAGCTCAAACTCATTCTCTTTTCTTAGTTTGTAGATGGTCTCAAGGATTTGCTGTCTATAGGACGGAAATTCCCTTACTCTGAAGTCGTGAATAGTGAAGTCCTTGATTCCGAGATTCGCGGCTGCAGCCTCACATTCAGTCCGAAGAACATCTTCAGGGTATTTGGAGGTATCAACGCTCTGCTTGCAATCACTAAAAACAACTGACTTCACATTAACGCCATTTTCAACAAGAATCCTTACAGTGGCACCCGCTCCTAACTCCATGTCATCAGTATGAGGCGAAAGAATCAGGACGTTTTCGACTTCTATGTCCATAAGGCATTAACTCTCCAGAGTGTGATGAAATGGCATCTTCTGCTTAGAAGATATTGCTTTCGGTTGGAATCGATTCAGAAACTTCAAGAGGGAGAGGACTAGTGCATAAACAGAACAGAGGAATGTATTCAGATGAGGAAGTGCCGAGTTCTTGTTACTGGATTAGCTGCTCCGGGATTCATCAGCATAGCTAAAGCGCTCAAGGCAAGCAAGGTTTATGATTTCGAGATAGTTGGCACTGACTACCGGACTGACATTGCCTCTTCATTCTATGCTGACAAGACATACGTTTTGCCAGATAATAGAAGTGATGCATTTCCTAATGCCCTGGTGGACGTTTGCGATGATGAAGAGCTTGACGTGCTGCTACCAATACGGACTGATGATCAACTGCCTATTTGCAGGAGTCTGGAGTATTTCAGAGATGTCGGCACTGAGCCAGCCATTGTAGTCACCGACCCGGATTTGTTGGATACACTACTGAATAAGCGAAGACTGTTCGAGTACTGCAAGAATGTAGTCGATCTTGATATTCCGTCCTTTTCAAAGGTGAGCAATTCCTCTGAACTCGAATCTGCAGTATTGAACATGGGATATCCCCAAAGACCTGTGGTAATAAAGCCGAGCTACTCGAATGGAAGCAGGGGGTTCAGAATTCTAGATGCGTCAATCGATAAGAAGCGGCTCTTCTTCGACGAAAAGCCAACCGGGATCTACTCGACTCTGGATGGTACCTTAGAAGCAGTGGGTGAGGAATTTCCTGAACTCCTAGTCATGGAATATCTTCCTGGAAAGGAGTACACTGTCGATGTTCTCTGCAGAAAAGGACTCTCTTTCATTATTGCTCCGCGCCTGAGAACGAGGATGACCGGTGGAATTACTACGAGCGGGGTGCTTGCCCGAGATGAAAACTATGATAGGATCAAGGAATTGTCATCGATGATTGTAGAGGGGTTCGGTCTCTCCTACAATGTGGGAATTCAGGTTAAAGAGGACACCTCGGGAGTCGTGCAACTGCTTGAGATTAATCCAAGACTGCAGGGTACGACAGCAATGACAGTTGCAGGTGGAGCAAACATACCGGAACTAATGGTGCAAATGGCATTAAATGAGTTTGACTATGATTACAAGCCACAGCTTTCCTGGGGCTTGAAAATGCAGCGAGTATGGCTGGAGGTATTCAACTATGAAGGGCGAGTCTGGCAAAACGATTAGGCCCTCATTGGTTGTTTTCGATTTCGATGAGACTCTTGTAAATGAAGACGGCGAAACTGAAGCTAACGAGCTGCTGAATAGCCTTCGCAGTAATGGAGTGGAACTCGCTATTGCATCAAGAAATGATAACTATCAGCTGCTGAAGCAGCTACTAGCGCTCAACCTACGAAACCATTTCAAATATATCATGGCTGACTTCAGACCGAAGTCATTCATGATAAGACACATTCTCTGGCTTTATGATATTGAGGACATTCATTTTGATAGAGTACTCTTTATCGATGATTATCTGCCAAATGTAGAGGAGGTTAAGCGGAGTATTCCTCACATCATATCCCTACATTTTGGTGAGGATATCCATCGCCTTATGGAGGTCCAGAGGTACCTCTCTTAAAGAAAGGTTGAAAAGTGAGCCACTCTGGCGTTACTCAGGGTTCTCCATGACAAAAGGTAATCTCGTTGTTGTTGGGCTTGGGTATGTCGGCCTTCCTGTCGCGGCTCGATTTGCTGAGGTTGGATTCTCTGTCACTGGAATCGACATTCAAGAAGAGAGAGTCCAAACAATCAATGAAGGCAAGTCTCCAATTGAAGGCTATGAACCTGGCCTCTCTGAACTTCTCGAAAAGGTCATCAGCTCAGGAAGTTTGGTAGCAACCACAAGCTATGAATCAATAAAGGAAGCGAACTACATTCTCATTGTAGTTCAAACGCCGTTCAATACGCGCACACGTGAACCCTTCTACGAAGCGCTCAAATCCGCTACAAAGATGGTTGGCGAGAATATCGCTAGGGGCGCACTTGTTGTTATTGAGTCAACTGTTGCACCCGGGACCATCGACAAAATCGTATGTCCAATCTTGGAGGAGTCTTCCGGCCTGATTGCAGGGAAGGACTTCCAGGTTGCTGTCGCACCAGAGCGAGTCATGCCAGGAAAGCTGCTCTATAACTTGGCCAACCTCGATAGAGTTGTTGGAGGAATTGATGAAGCGAGTACTAGGAGAGCCGTTGAATTGTACAAGAACATCGTGAATGGCGAGCTGTTCCCATCGGACGCGCTGACTGCCGAAGTTGTAAAGACGTCTGAGAATGCATATAGAGACGTCCAGATTGCCTTTGCAAATGAAATTGCCCTGCTCTGCGAAAACCTAGGTATCGATGTGTATAAGGTCAGAGACCTTGTGAATAGGTCTCCATTTAGAAATATGCACCAACCAGGTGCAGGTGTCGGCGGGCACTGTATTCCCAAAGACTCGTGGCTGCTGGCCTTCGGATCACGCGGGAGATACGAACCTCGACTTCTTGCAGTTGCAAGAGAAATAAACGACGGGATGCCTAGACATATGAGCGAGCTCTGCGAAGACGCTCTAAGAGAAGCTGGCAAGAGGCCTTATGGAAGTAGGATAGCAATCCTTGGAGTTGCATATCTTGAGAACTCCGATGACACAAGAAACTCGCCTGCATTTACACTCATAAAGTCTTTAGAAACTCTGGGAGCAATTCCTGTTGTCCATGATCCATATGTCCAAGAAGCCAACGGCATTGAAGTTTCCTCGGACCTTGAGCAGGTCATCAGCGGCTCAGATTGCATAGCAATCGTAACAGCACATGATGCATACGCAAATCTCGATTTGGATAGGCTCAGAGAAATCATGAAAACCCCTGTTATTGTCGACGGGCGAAATGTTGTTGACCCCGTTAAATGCAGGGAACATGGA
>CAYPUO010000068.1:0-9210 GCA_964413775.1 uncultured archaeon | reverse complement strand
TAGATGTCTGAAGAGGACATCTGTACCATTGTCTTTACAGCTCGATAACAGTCAATTAGTCCTGCGCCCGTAGCTAAATCAAAACCAGGTTCAGCAGTATATTCCGGGCCGGCATATGCTACCACATCCGTGCATGTCGTCATTACTAGGTGCAAGAATCGTCCTTGGTTAATACCGTGTTCTTGTTCCTTAATCAGTGCAGCCAGCCCTGCCACCTGTGGCGTAGCAGAGGAAGTCCCGCTTGACACGCACCAGCCGTCATCGGTGGGTGTTTCGTCACCATTGGGATAGGTCCCGCCACCAAGGCCTGTATCCATATCAGAGCCCTTTTCAGTTGGCATTTCGATTAGTATTGCCAAAGGCGTTATACCATCAACACCGCATACATCCGGAAATGTCCGGCCATCACTGGATACACCACCCCATGCAGAAGCAGTGGCTTGAAGGGAACCAGCGGAATCAACATAGACACCACCTACTGATACTACCTAGGGATCGGTTCCAGGCCAGTTAGGTCCATCTTGTTCGCCCGGCACATGGTTTCCCACTGCGAAGACCACGATTATCCCATTCGCTACGGCCTGTCGGATGAGAGATAACAACACAGGGTTCCAGTCTGGACTTCCCATAATATAGCCCCAACTACAGGATATTACGTCTGGATTGACCGCAAGTGCAGCTTGGAATGAGTTTTCGGGATGGGATGCGTCTAGCTTGAAGAAATCGAGGTGTATTCCGGGCGCCACTGCAAGGAGATTGGAAACGATGGCAGTGCCATGCCCAACTGAATCACTCCTCCAGTCAAATCCATCGACATTGTGACCTGTGAACCTGTTCACAAGCAAATCAGAATAGTACTCTTCATAGTATGGATGAAATCCATGTGTTGTATGATAGATCTGTTCATTATAAGAAAAGCCTGTGTCAATAACTGCTACCCTAACTCCCGATCCATCAAGACCGAAGTTTCTGGCATCGTCAGCCCTGATAACCTCTTCCACGCTACGAGGGCTCCATTGGTCGGAACCCATGTCATGTGCTGCCCATTTACTAGGCGAGAGCAGTATTCAGACACAGAATCAGACAGCCTACGCTGCGGCAGCAAGGCTTCCGGGCAACTGGCTTAACGGGACAGTAGAGTCCTGGTACGAGAACCTCACTGTGAGTGGGACCAAGTATGACTGCATCGCCTGGAATTTCACACAGGACCCAACTCTCTATGGCAAGCCACAGACTACATATCTGGCATACGATCTCGCAACAGGCGTCTTGGTCGAATGCAACACGACCTATACCTTTGATTTTCCTTATATCTTGGCACTACAACTTGACTCCATACAAATCCCACAATTCATTAACATCCCAATGATAGCTCTGGTGGCCGGAAGCGTTGGGGGACTGATAATCATTGCATTGGTTGTCCTGAAGAAAAGATAGTCGGGAAGCACGAGTACATGGAAGAGAAGACTGGAGGGTATACAATCTCTCACAGCAGGAGAGTCGCCATATTGGCGAATATGATTGCACTGGCCCTGATAGGTAACTATGCGCTCGTGAGCGTGCCAAACGTTGAACTGGGGTCTGTTGTGATTTTCACCACAGCTCTTGTGTTCGGCACATCAATGGGAGCATGGTGTGCACTCCTTACGTCCATTATCTTTTCTACAATCAATCCATGGGGCCCCTTCATCCCTCAGATCTGGTTCACTCAGCTCCTTGGATGGCTATATGTCGCTGCTGTTGGGGGACTGATAAAGCCGAAGAATCCGCGAATCGTTCAGGGGCCTATCAATATGTTCTTCGTCGGGGGATTTTTGGCGGCGGTCTTCGACCTGGTTACAGACATTGGCTACTCATCGGTATATGGTGTCCCATATGTCATAGCTGTTGTGCTCGGTCTTCCCTTTACGGTTATTCATGTGCTATCAAATGCATTCATTATGGCGCTTGTTGTACCGTCGGTCGAGTCCATCCTCAAGAGAGATATGGCATCGCTAATCTGGGACATGCCTGTGCCGGCCTCTGAACCGATTGAGCAAATAGGTGCTCTGGAGATGGAGTGATTTACATAATGATAGCATGGAAGGAAGTTGCAGTCCAATTATCGGAGCAGCGATATCTCAATGTGCCGAACCTCTATCAACCTCATCATGTGATTGTCGCGCTCCTCCTAATTGGCGAGAATGAGCCTCTCGGACGATACGACCTCTCTGAGAATCTCACTATTGGAGAGGGCAGTATCAGGACTCTGTTGAAACGGTTGACCGAGAGAGGGTATATCGTTGCAGAACTACGACAAGGACAGAGATTGACCAAGAGAGGACGAGAGATGTTTGATACAATCAGGACCGATATTCCCTTGGGGCTGTTTCTGGAGCTTGGAGATTTGGTTCTCCATGAACATGCGTATGCAAATCTCGTCACAAAGAAGGCAGAAAGGGTTGTAGATGGTGTCAGGCAGAGGGATGAGGCTATGATTCAGGGGGGCCATGGGAACGCTGGAGCAACAACGCTCATAATGAACGGAGGGACACTTGTGATGCCTCCTGACTGTTCAAATGTGCTTCTTACGAACGAAAAGGAATCACTCCTTATCGTTGATACTCTTAGGCCTCAGGATGATGATGTGATTGTAATTGGGTCTGCAGTTGACAAGAACTTGGCAAGAGAAGTGTCAGTTGCAGCTGCAATGTCACTATTCTAGAAAAACAACTGTTCAATGTGCAGCAATCTATTTCGTGGACCCTTCCTGAATCCTCCAAAAGAAACCAAAAGATCTGACACAATGATGAGTTTGCATTTCAGTCCATTCTGGAAAAACCAAAGTAGAGCCCTCAACCCTGGAATGTGGTTTAGAGCCCATATGATTCTTGTGTGCATATAGACTTAGAGTGGATATACAATCTTTAGCTCTCATCTTCGATACAAAAAACAGTCAATCCTTACTTATTTGTCATTGACTAATCTCTCTTCCGGAGTCTTGGGCAAGTCCCCTCCTGTTTTCGGAAGGAGCTATTCTACGGCACTCCCAGATTTCCCACGAATCCGCCAGCCGCTTATCGTATCTTCTGTTTTGTGAGTTCAGACAGGTTTATTATTACCAAACCCCGAACGATTCCACATGTCCCTCCTTAAGCCATCATCAAAGGCAGTAGCTGGTTCTCCTAGAGAAAAGAGAATGCGGGCGCATATGCGGAGGCAAGACAGGGATGAGTAGTACCGTGGTCAAGCAAATTCCGCCGAAGAGAAAGAGAATGATGGACATGATCCTTGCCCTTGGGGGACTGAAGGAAGAAGCAGCAATACCTCTGAGTAGAGTGAACGAAGAGATATCTAATCTCAAGACCGAGATAGAGCCACTAATTGCCGATATCCTTGGATTTCCAGCTGCATACTTCGAACGGTTCTATGAAATTGCCAAGAAGACAGCTCTCTCAAGACAGGTGATGGACAAGGGTGTCCTGACTGAATCTCTCGCTAATCTAGAGAAAGCAATTGAGCTTGAAACATCAGAAGGACTTGTTGGGCTACAGGAGGCCCTCAGAAAAGTCCTCGAGTCTATGGCATCTAGGGGAGAAGCAAGTGAAACAACAGCTATTGACATCGACGAGATACTTGGGAGGCTGCCTGAAACTACCTCATCTATCACCAAGATTATTGACGACTTCGATGAAGCCTCTCGAGCTGAACAGGAGAAGGCACGAGAAGAGCTCGACAATCTCACAACATCATTCCATGAGATTGTTTCTGATCAGACAGCTACTGTAGAAGATCAGCTTGAGAAACTGCAGAAACTAGGGACAAAAACAAGATACGGTCCATTCCTACGAGTTGCCGCACAGCTGAAGAGAGCAAAACGAGATGAGAGAATTGATGATGATAGGTTCACCTCACTTGTAAAAGACAATCTAGTAGTTGAACTCCGTCGCGGGATTATCATTTTTGCTCTAATTAAGATGGGCTCAAAGACTGCGATACAGCTTGCAGAACTTACGGGCATGACAAGCCGGGATATCCAGCAAGCTATGATTAGCATGATTAGTAGAAGCGAAATCGAAATGGTTGGTGTCGATGGTGATGCTCCTGTCTTTGCTCGAGTCCTTGGAAGAGCACCTGATAGTACACTAATCTTAAAGAAAGTAGTCCAGCAACTTCGCGGGGTCATGAAGAACCTGAATAGGAATACAGAGAACTCACCAGATAGTTCACTTAAGGACCTAGAGAGTGCCTACCAACGCCTCCAAATCCTTGGTGAGTATGACGAAGCGGCCCTTGCGGAACCCGTGAGAGCACTCAGCGAAATAGGTGAGAAAACAGTAGAAGCTGCGATTGGGTCACAGGGGTCTGAAGAGGCAGAAGACTTGCGCCTCTTAGTTTCAGCAGGACTTGAGGCCTTTGCACGATTCAGACTTAAGATTGCACTGGAGAAAGGACCCTCCCTCGTATCTGGGACTAATGTATATGGTGAACATCTCGACCCAGAGAGATACAAGGATCTCATGGACAGTTATCTTGACAATGAACTTGAACGGGGGACGATACTTATCGTCATCCGAGAGATGGGGGCAATGACTGCCAAGTCATTGGCAGAGAGAACAGGTATACCCCAAGACAAGGTCCTACAACACTTGCTCGTGATGAAACGTGACGAACTCCTCGTTATGGGTGGGGAAGACCACGGATATGTTCTCTATGATGTCCCAAGGACTCTAAACGAGGCTGAGATTGCGGTCCAGACTGTGAGCTCTCTTGCTTTCCAGACTAATGAAGCAAAGAAAGAGCTAGAGGAGATAATGGCAGACCTGAAACCTCAGACCATAGGAAGGCTTACGAATGCCCTTGAGGTGTTCTCGAGAGCGCGCGACAAAATGGAGAAGGTCGAGATTGAAGGGACTGTTGTTGCCCAAGACCTGCTCACTCAAATTGAAGACAAGATCAAGAGTGCTGTTGCTATGGGCTACCGTACCAGAGCAAGAATCCCCAGCACTCGCGCCAAGGTAACAATCGAGGACCTTATGGATGTAGACGTTCCTAGTGTCCTTGACGAGTACAAGGGGATGATGGGTTATGCGCCCCTACTCGGATTTGGGACCATCGAGTGGGATCAGGCTAAGTGCCTTGGATGCAGGTCATGTGAAAACTCGTGTCCAGAAGATGCAATAGAACTCCGACCGTCTATAGATACACCGAAGTTCTTCGAGTTCTCTGAGGAGGAGCTTGAACGGCTGCCTGTTAACAAGGCAACCTTCTACAAGACTGTCCGGGGCCTTGCTACTGAAAAACCAACCACGAAGATTAAACTGGACAACGAAAAGCCTGGCTTTGGCACCGTGGAAGTAGACCTCTGGCTGTGTGTTGGATGCAGGACCTGTGTGAGGATATGTCCGGGACCTGAAGATGGAGCTCTAGAACTTGAACTGAAGTGGAGTCTTCCGGAAGTAGTCCGGCACATCACAACTGCAGAATGAAGAGTCTATGCATTGCCCATTCGCTGTCGAATTTGAATATTTCAAAAGTGACTTATAGATAGGTCACTGGTCGTATGTATTAGAACACATGCGTGGATGAAAGAATTATGGTAGACTTCTCAATCACAGATAGACAAAAAGAGCTCCAAAAGAAAGCACGGGCTTTTGCGCAGGAATACATTCTCCCCTATGCAGCATACTATGACAAGACTGGGGAGTTCCCTATGCCAATCATCAGAAAGGCATGGGAGGAGGGCCTCATGAATCTAGGCATTCCAAAGGAGTACGGCGGTCCGGGCCTTGGACTTGTCGATGCCTGTATTGCAGTAGAAGAGTTTGCAGCAGGGTGTGCTGGTATGACTACCAGTATCTTTGCAAACCAGCTAGGTCCTGAGCCAATTATGATTGCAGGGACCCATGAACAGAAAGAAGCGTATCTCAGACCCCTCACTGAGTCACTGAAGCTGGCGTCCTTTGCTTGCTCTGAGCCAGGTATGGGTAGCGATGTTGCGGGAATCAAGACCACCGCGAAGAAAGAAGGGAACAGCTATGTTCTCAACGGCTCCAAATTCTGGATAACCAATGCTCCTTATGCAGACTACTTTACGGTCTTTGCCAGCCTTGATCCAAGCAAGAGACACAAGGCACTCTGTGCCTTCATCGTAGATGCTGATACACCTGGACTGAAGACTGGAAGACCCATAGAAAAGATGGGGCACCGGGCATCGGCAACAGCCTCCGTGATGTTCAGAGATGCTAAAGTCCCCGCTGAGAACCTCCTTGGGAAGGAGGGAGAAGGCTTCAAGATTGCGATGAAGACCTTTTCTATGACCAGACCTGCCATTGCAGCGTTTGCAACGGGACTTGCCAGGTCAGCTATGGAACTCGCACGAGAATACACCGCCCGACGTGAGGCTTTTGGCAGTAAGCTCAGGGAGTTTGAGGTCATTCAGTTCAAACTAGCAGAGATGTATATGAAGGTCGAGACCTCTCGACTCCTGTATCTCAAGGCCGCATGGGCTGCAGATACCACTCCTGATGCCACCATACCAGCCAGTATAGCTAAGGCGTTCGCCACCGATGCTGCTATGTGGTGTGCTAGTGAAGCTGTCCAGATACATGGAGGCTATGGCTATATTAACCAGTACCCGCTGGAGAAGATATTCCGTGACGCCAAGCTCTATCAGATTTATGAGGGCACTAGCGAGGTACAACGACTGATACTTGGCAGGTACGTCTTGGATGGCTATACTCCAGCCAGAGAGAAGATGCCTAGATGGACAGGGCAGACAGCACCGGACTTCTAGGAGTCATGACTGGGTCGTATCAGATTATTCGTGGAAGCCTGGCTTTGTTATCTTTGGCCCGAATGAATCATTGAACAAGCCAAGTGAGATCCAGATTGCCTCTTCCAATCGGACCGTTTCAGTCCCTTGTCCAGCAATGGTATTCACCCAGAAGTCAACATGCTCTTTCAGTGCATCCTTGTCCTCGACAAGGTCACGCACACCTGAATAGGGGTCACCAAAGAGTGTCACTATCTCGTGGGTACTGCTGAGCATTGCATCTATCTGCTCTGTAACCCGTTGGAATGGGGTTCCTAGCCGAGAGAATGCAATGCAAATCTGTGACTTGCAGATATCGAGATATGTGACTAGGTCATCTGTTGTTTCAGTTTCATACCCGAAGTAGTACTCGGCATTTCCACGCGTTGTTGGCTCAAGTTGAATACGTCCTCGAGTCTTAGCGATTCTGAAAAGAGTTGGAACACGTGTTCCAACTTTCTTCTCGTACTCAATCATGTCATCAAGGCCAATATCGACGAGGCCAGGACGCTCTTGGACGCCCCATCTCAGTTCTCCATCAGTGACTAGTCTAGTACGTGTTTCAAGAGGATGACTCCGAATACGCAAGGGGTGCAAGATTCCAACATATTTCAACGAGGGCGACATAGGGAATACCTTTCGCCTAAGGTACTGTGGAGTGTCCATGTATCGAAGCAGCTTCTCCAGCAAGACCGAGTCCCGCAGACTCTTCCCGTTGCTATGTTTTGCCTTGTATATTACGACTCTATCGACCTTGAATACGGCAAGGGCCCGTGCAATCTGACCAATCTTCTCAGTCTTTTGCCGGAGATCCGGACAGTCTGAAACCGATGTGTCGGGGATAGCAACGGTAATGGTCATAGATTTCCCTCACAAGTCCAACGTGAACCAAATACGAGTGAGTGAAGGCTCAGTCTCAATGTTCATTTCTGCATAGGTCATCGCTTTGACCTCTGTGCGGGTAACGTGTTTTTCTAGATTGATCTCTTCGCCCCATATTGTCCCATCTAGAGAATAGCCGTCCTCCGTATGAGAAATAGAGCCGACCTCAAATCTTGAAAAGAATCGGTATTCAATGTCAATTAGCGCTAATATACGACCCACCCATTCAACAAGCAGCTCGCTAAGGTCATATCCTGATACTGAAACTGAAGTAGGATGCTTAGGGTCGACCGTGGATGTGTCCAGAATGACCTCAACCGTAGCAAGTGCAGCCTCCGCAAACGCAGATTCCAGAGTAGGAGCCCAACACTCAACTATGATGTCTGCAGTATGTTCATGAAATCTAAAGCCATGATTGTCCATCTGCATCACATCAGGCCACCACCACTACAAGAAGCTTAAAAGGCATTCCTAGTGGTCTGCTGGACACCATTCAGTGGTGGTTGAAACAAGAGCCGAGGTAGCCAAGCCTGGATTACGGCGCTGGTCTTGAAAACCAGTTTCCTTTGTGAAGCGCGAGTTCAAATCTCGTCCTCGGCGCCATCCCACCATCGTTGAAATGTTTGCCCTTCGTCTTTTAGATTACTCACCACTTGTTCAACTAGCGGAGTGTTATTCTTCAGAATTTCCCTCATTATTCATCGTTTCTTCAATCAAATATGAAGGGCACTTATCTGCTAGTAACAAAGAGTTAATCTCATGTGATATGGTATATGAGCAGTGGTCGTGGAGGCTATATAGTGGTTCAATTGAAACATATAGCGAAACTAAGAAACACCTGTCTAGTCCTGTGTATTTGTACAATTATAGTAATCAGCATAAGCGTTGCTGCTTCTCAGATTCCTGCTGAGCTGGGACATGAAGAAGGCCCACTAGTGGACGGAATTCAGTATAAAATAACGCCAAATCTTGATTTTCAGGTCATTGCTCTTCAGAATAATGAGATCGACATGATTGGCGAACCTATAACGCCCGAGTTCCTTCCAACACTACAGTCAAGCAAAGAGATTTCGCTGTCTTCTACTCTTACTAACGGTTATGACTACCTTACAATCAACTGTGCCAAGTACCCATTCAATATCACTGTGTTTCGAAGAGCAATTGCTATTGCGATTGACAAGAAAGGAATCTGCAGCGATGTCTGGAAGAACCAGTCGATTCCTTTGGATTCCTGTGTGCCGAGAGGAAATCCGTTCTCAGCTGAAAACAACCTTTCATCCTCATACTATGATGGGAACCCTGTATTGAGCGAGACAATACTCGATGAGAGCGGGTTCATTGATGTTGACAATGACTCCTTTAGGGAAGCTCCTGATGGCTCTAATCTCAGTGTCATCATCCGTTCTGCTGCTTCTGATACGTATTCGACAGAAACCATACACTTTATCGCTGATGAACTCGTCGGGATCGGTATCAATGCTACGGCTGTTGACCCGACACACTATGAGTTACTAGACAAGGTCTATTTCCATGGG
>CAYPUO010000067.1:0-9224 GCA_964413775.1 uncultured archaeon | reverse complement strand
TCGTCAAGCTGGTGAATAGCTGTTGTGTGCGGTGCGTTCTTGACTAAGTCCGGGTCTGCGTGTGCTTCATCAGAGATCTCTGAGAAGGCTGCAATCAGGGTGTCAAGGTCCTCTTTGGACTCGGTTTCAGTTGGCTCAATCATGAGAGCCTCAGGCACAATCAGGGGAAAATAGACAGTCGGAGCGTGTACTCCGAAATCAAGCAAGCGCTTTGCAATATTCATGGCTGTGATGCCTGTTGATTCCTTCAGCCTTTCAGCAGAGATGACACACTCATGCATCCTTGGCGCATCTTGAGAATACGGAAGGCTGAATCCCTCAATCTTGCTTATGTGGTGCGCCAGATAATTCGCATTGACCACTGCAGTCTCTGAAGCTCTCTTCAAGCCCTGCTTGCCAAGTGCATAGGCATATGCATATGCCCTGACAAGGACTCCGAAGTTCCCATAGAAGGACTGCAGTCTGCCAATGGAACGCGGCGAATCATAGTCCAAGAAGAAGCCATCGTCCCTGCGGCGCACTCGAGGCACGGGGAGAAACTGAGCAAGTTCTTCCTTTACTCCGACAGGTCCTGCGCCGGGGCCTCCACCACCATGTGGTGTTGAGAAGGTCTTGTGGAGGTTTAGGTGTACTACGTCAAAGCCCATATCTCCAGGCCGAGTGATCCCCATTATTGCATTCAGGTTAGCTCCATCATAGTATAGCAGTCCACCTGCGTCGTGGACAATACCTGCGATTTCACCTATATTCTTCTCAAACACACCAATGGTATTCGGATTAGTTAGCATGAGCCCTGCTGTCTTCGGACCAACAGCCTCCTTCACGGCATCAATGTCCACAAGTCCTTCCTTATCCGATGGGATTACTACAACTTGGTACCCAGCCATTGCGGCAGATGCAGGATTGGTCCCGTGTGCAGCATCTGGGATAAGCATCTCTGTCCTCTGGTCGCATTGGCCGGTGATACACTTGTGGTAGGCTCTTATCACTAGGACACCGGTGAACTCACCCTGTGCACCTGCAGATGGCTGCACCGTTACTTCGCTCATTCCAGTGATCTCAGCAAGCCACTTCTCAAGTTCCCACATCAGTTCGAGTGCACCCTGAACTTCGGACACATCTTGGTATGGGTGTAGCCATGAGAACCCAGGAAGACCTGCACCAAAGTCGTTCTCAATGGGATTGTATTTCATTGTGCAGCTACCAAGTGGATAGGTACCCTGACTTACAGAGAAGTTCATCTGTGACAATCGTGTATAGTGCCGCACAACACCAGGCTCTGACATCTCGGGCAGGTCTGGCTCTTTCTTTCGAAGGAGCACATCCGGTATCAAGTCCTGCAGTGTTCCGACTTTCTCGACCATAGCATCGCTGGTCTTTGGAAACATATGACCAATCATGCCTGGCTCTGATATCTCAAAGACGAGAGGCTCGTTCCAATGAGCCTGCCTATATCTATCAGAAGTGACTCTCTTGCTCATTGAGTTGCACCTCCGACAATATCACGAACCGCATTGACTAGCTCATCGATAGTAGCAGTGCTGTGTAACTCGGTAACACACATCAACATGGCTTCGCCCAGTTCCGGGAACTGGTCTGAGAGTATCCTCCCACCATGAAGGTTCCGTTTGAGCAGTTGACTATGAACCTCATGGGCAGACACACCTGTGAACTGGACCACAAATTCATTCCAGAAGCTCTTACCGATTGCGGGGCATTTCACTCCCTTGATTTTTCCCAGTTCCTTCGCAGCATGGTGAGATTTGTAGAGATTCGCCTCACAAAGGGCTCTAAACCCAGCCTTCCCTAGTAGAGCTACATGGATTGCCGCTTTTACGGCCATTAGTGCCTGATTGGAGCAGATATTACTCGTAGCTCTCTCACGACGGATGTGTTGTTCCCTAGCACTCAATGTCAGGACATAACCACGGCTGTACGGTTCTTTGGTGGTCCTTGTCATTCCTACAAGTCTACCTGGCATCTGATATACCAGCTTTCTATCATTCACACAACCAAAAATCCCGAGAAGAGGACCACCGTACGACATAGGTACCCCCAGAGACTGGCCCTCTGAAACAACAATATCTGCATTGTAGTCACCTGGAGGCCTGAGTAGTCCAAGCGAAATGATGTCAACACCAGCAACAAGTACAGCTCCTGCCCTGTGTGTAATAGCTGCAATCTCATCAACTTGCGTTTCCAGAAATCCAAGGTACGAGGGATTCTCTACGTACACGCCAGCAACTGATTCGTCAGTTTTCCCTTTCAGGTCTTCAATTGACATCAGCCCAGTCGTTCGATCATAGTCAACCTTCTCGATTTCGATACCTACCGGTTCAGTATACGTCATCGCTACATTGTAGTGTTCGGGATTAATAGTCCCGGGTACTAGAAACCTGTTACCCTTTCTAACGCGCGCAGCCATTCGTGCCGCTTCTGCCAGAGCCGTGGCCATGTCGTACATACTGCTGTTTACAACATCGATTTCCAAGAGCTCTGCCATCAGGCTCTGATATTCAAAGAGGGTCTGCAGCATTCCCTGGCTTATCTCTGCTTGATAGCTGGTATATGATGTCACAAATTCGGACCGTCCACCTAATGACGAAACTGCTGCGGGAATATAATGGGGCGCCACTCCAGAACCCAAGAACGAACGACCGTTCCTAGCAGGTCTGTTCTTCTGCTCAAGTTCCTGAAGTCGCTCTGTGACTTCCATTTCGGTATGAGAGTCGGGTAAGTCAAGGTCACGGCCAAGTCGAAACTCTGAGGGGATATTACAGAAGAGCTCCTCAATGTCATTCTTGCCAATAGACCTCAGCATCTTCTGTTGGGTGTTCTCAGTTGTTGGAATCCATGGATGCTTCCAGCTCATAAGTGCACACTACCTTCCTATAGTGAGACTGTTCGATAGCAGTCTGCCAATTAGCCTTTCGCATTGCCCAAACAGCCTTTGGACCTGACGCACTATTTTTTAAGCAGTACAAACTTGTCTTTTCTCCAGACCATAGGTGGAAGTTGACTTGAAGCAATGGCTTATGGAAATCCTCGCCTGTCCCGCTCAGGACTGTAAAAGCAAGCTCGACCTTGAGGTGTTCAAATCCCATCGCATAGAAGCACAAGGAGAGGAAATCGAGGAGATCGATGAAGCCCTTATCACGTGCCCCAAATGTAGTCGGTGGTACCCTGTCATCGAAGGAATTGCCTGTATGCTTCCTGACGACCTTCGACTGACTGGAAAGCAGAGGATTGAGGAGTCGAAGTTCCTTGAGCGGTGGAAAGATAGACTGGACCCTTCTATTCTTACAGAAGGAGTTCCGTTCGGCCTCGACTCGTGACAGGAAAGACCTTGGACATCGCAAATGGGGTCTTCTTCCTGTGGGTGCAAACGATACTTTTAAGCGAGAATGACATGCGGTCTAGAGTACTTGATAGCCCCGTAGTGTAGAACAAGCATCCTTTGTGATCTTGTGCAGTTCGGTCCATCATGCGAGGTTTTGGTCCTTGCGACCCAGGTTCGAGTCCTGGCGGGGCTACCATTCTAGTCTGCCTTGTTACTCATTCTGCTTATGGGTTTTTCATGCCCTTCACCCACCATGTCACGGTGAAGACGAGTGACCTGTGAGAGAACTAGACGATCGCCATTGACCAAGACTTCCACATCTATATTTTCCTTAAGCCCGCTTGTTGATAGTTTCTTCACGAGCACTGCCTCTACTTGAAAGACACCTGCAGGGTTGTCCATCGCGACTGTAATCCTCATGGGCTTTTTCTCCCCCTTCTCAAGATGCACATCGTTTATTGCCATGGCACTCACACTATGGATATCGACCTTGCCTTGGTGAAAGGGTGCCATTGTCCGACCCTTAGTCATGTCGGAACCATCACCCACCTTAGTAATGCCGGCCTCAAAGGTCAGGCACTGGATGTCATCATCATGGGAATAGATTCCATGAAGTATGGCGGACAGTATATCAGCCGACTGAGCAGCGTCATCATAGATGTTGTCGAGCTTGCGCTCAAGGATTGGTGCAGCAAGCTGAATAGCCGCTTGATTGTGCTCTTTCCGATGAATGACCATCCCCAGGTCATGTAGATAAGTAGACGCCAAGACAACTAACCTTGCATCATCTGAGTCGCCGATTCCTTCCGCAACCACATTGGGCATGAACGTTTCATCGAGGATATCAAATGCCCGAAGTGCATTCCAAGTTGCAACTTCTGCATGCACCTGTCCATGGTCAGTATAGCCTAGGCGAGAAACGGCCATCCTGTTTGCCGTACGAAGGAAAGCCTGAACCCGCGGAGAGCCGCTCAGATACTGATACATCTCAAGAGACTTTGTATGCGGTTTGAGCAGCGTTCTGGCAGTCACAGCTTCTCGGTTGAAAGTCACGTTGTCGGTCATAGTAAAGGACCTCAAGGGGACTCGTGAGAAGTCCCCGAGGTTTGATAAGACTTTTGACAGGTACTAGATTTCTCCTGCTTCTTCTTGGAAGTTCAGAAGAATCCTGTCTGTCGCCGTTGTTGCCTTCTTGATTGTCTTTAGATAGTCCTGACGTGTCTTCTCAAAGGCTGCCCGGCTGATCCTCTGCTTCTTCTTTCGTAGCAAGAGCTGACGTAGACCGGCCTTTGCTCCCTCAATCTTCTGCTCCTGAAGCTCAAGCTGAGAAATGAGGTCATGGTATCTGGCCCCGTACTGGAAGAGGTTTTCCTTGAGAGATGGCAGGTCAGAATCGATTTCCTTTAGCTGCTTAGTGATATCACGCTCTCGAACCATGAACTCTCTCTTGGTGACTTTTCCTTTTCTTCTGGAGGACTCGAGTGTTTCCATTTCCATGCTTAGCGAGACCTTCTTGGAATAGGTTGATGCGAATTCTGAGAGTATCTCGGGTGGTGCACCTGCTTGCCGAGTTTCTGGAGAAGCGGTTTTCTCAGAGGTTCCAGAAACTTCTTCTGAAAAACCTGCCCGTCGCCAGAGGACGAAAACTGATCCCACGAGACCAATAAGGAGAGAGAAAACGACAGGTCGGAGAGATGCACCCAAGGAAACTGTGTAGATAAGCGAAATCTGTGGGGGATCGTGAACAGTCGTATTGTATGCAGTGTATCGAAGAGTGGTGTCAAAGATGCCGTAGAGCAGTCTGTAGTTCCCACTTGCAGATACAATATTCATCGACATCGGCAAGATGACATCAACAATGTGAGTGGGAATGAGGACATCACCGAACGTACCCATAGGAAGTGTAAGGACTTCCCCTGTATCACTAGGTTCAGAATGGCCGCTTATTTGGACTGTATAGTCTATGTTGAAAGTATACTTGTAACCTGGCCAGAATGCATTGTTTCCAAATCGGTCTTGCAAGAGATTCACAGAAACATCAACGGTTGAGTTTAGGTCCCATGTGCCTTTGAGCTGAGAGGTAGCAAGGATGCCCACATTGTCATAGATAGTCATCTTCGTTGTATACTTCGGCAATGTGAATGTAAAGACGCTCTCCTTTGCAGGACCTATATTGTCCATTGATATTGTTTCGTGGTAGTTGAGGAATCCCCACGCGTCCATCGTAATCTCTGTATGTCTATTCGCCACAATGAGCGGGGTGTATGAAGTCATCTCGAAGACAAAGGTATCTTCGTCCATTGGGGCAAGATGTGTCCATGTGCCCTCCGGAGTTGTGGTTGTTAGTGTATCACCGCTCTGAAATCCTAGGACAAGCTGAGTGCTACTCACAACATACGGGACAATTGGTAACTTGAGGAAAGATACGTTGTAGAGATTGGTAGCGAAGTCTATCAGGGTATGGAGAGAGTGATAGTAGGCCGTTATGGTGAAAGTATATGTTTCCCCATAATCGATAGAATCATACATGAAGACTCGCCAGTGATTCATGCCCTGATAGTTGCCTAGCTGCACTATTTGTAGCACATTGCTATCACTATCTGATGCTGTCATAGACAGCAATTTGCTTGCGTATTGTTCAGGCAAGAAGAATTCGATGGCATTAATGGGAGCGGACCCATTGTTGGTAATCGTGAATACATCATCCACCTCTGATGTGTGGAAGTTTTCGGTTTGGAATGTCCGCTTAATGTCAAGCTTCATGCCCAGCAACGGGAGATATGGACGACTCACTGTTAGGTCCACTGTTTTAGTTGCAGTCATGTTCGATGGGTCGGTCGCATTGAACGATAGCGTATGATGTCCCAATTGATAGCTCGTGAGATCAATACTACTCTCCCAGAAACCCGTCTTGAAATTGTATGTGATCTCAGTCCAGTTCTCCGAGTCCATTCTATAATAGCTTCTCCGCACCCATGAATTATCAGTTAGGTTCAGACTAATCTTGGCAACATAGCCTAGAGTTTGATTTTCTTCTGGAGTGTTTACTATGATAGTGGGTGCTTCATTTGGTACAAGACGCGCCATAGGTGGAGCAGACCACTGTGAGTGCTGAACGGGAAGACTCGCGATGTCCTCATTTGCGCCATACATAAGGACAAGAGGATATGTCATCTGTGAGTCATTTGACAGTAGAAGAGGAATACCATTGGAATTCGTGCTGTTCAGCCTGATGTAGTATTCCAGCTCTGTCGTTGTGCCATCATCACGTCCATTGGCCGCTAGGACCCGACTCTGATTCGAATAGGGCAGGTGCTGGTAGGTGCTTATACCATAATCATAGCTGTAGCTAATCTGGTCCGCATCAGCTGGATTGCTAAAGTCCTCATTTATCCGTGTAAGAGTTACAACATACTCAAGGTCCTGGCCATACATGGCATTTGAGGGAGTAGTGTAACCCTCACTGGCGGGAATTATAAAGTGCTTCACCTCACCTATTCGCATTCCAATGATAGCGTCTTTGTATGCTTGAAGAAGGCTTTCAGCACTTATCGCAGTTGTACTGGTATCATCGGGTGCATTACCCTCCTCGACAAATGTACCATTCCTGACCCAGAGTTGATAGTGTACTGAAACTTGATCGCTCGAGGTTACTCGTTCGATAGTACTGTGAGGTGTCCCAGGAGCATACCCATAGATCAGGTCTGAGTTATTCAATCCATCACTAAGATAGTTACCCGTGTAGTTCTTCCAACCGAATGCTATCCAACCTGAAGTTGGGGCTTCGAGACCAACAAAGAGGACGGTCGAGTTGTGCTCAAGATATACGGTAATGCCCGTTACAGGGTCTGTGTAATGATAAGCATACTCCGTGGGATCGATAATACCATCAGCATGCCCATAGTGATTATCCACGTAAGGTATTGACAAGTTCAGCTGCGACTCAGAAACATCTGCTTGCCGTGTTTGTGTCACAGGTGCAATAGCTTGCGCTTGGGCATCATTCGTAGGAATAAAGAGGGTGGCACAGCTTGCAAAGAGAAGTGCCAGTAGTAATATTGATGTTAATCTTTTTTGCAGCAGACCCAATGCAAATCACCGATATTGTTTTGATATATGGCGGCAACTAGGACCGAACCATGGACAGTGCGCACGAATTTCGGGTTCATTAAAATAGTTTCCGTTAGGCTAGGCTTTGTACTGAGAGAAATCATCTGAAAAGTGTTAAATGGTACACGAAAACTGGAGAAACAGAGGAGTCACACGTGTTAGAACTTTTGTACGGTTTCATTATCGCCCTTCTAATAGTAGTTGTCTTCATGCCAGGAACAATCAGATCCTTGAAGGAGAAGCACATAACTGGAACTGACGTACACAAACCTGACAGACCCGAAATCCCAAAAGGAGGTGGGTTCGTTGTTCTCTTCGCGGTCGTTGCATCAACTCTACTGATTGTAGGTGTTACGACAATTGAGAGTGGTGCTGTAACTCCTGGTTTGCTAGCGGCACTGGTATCAGTACTTATGGCAGGAATGATAGGACTCCTCGATGATAGCCTAGACTTCAGGAATAGGACCAAAGTCATCCTCCCACTGGTTGCTTCAATTCCAATGATGGCCATGCAAGTTGGTACATCCACAATATATGTTCCATTCATTGGCGTGCTGAATCTTGGTATTGTCTATCCACTGGTAGTTGTGCCTCTGATGATGACCTTCATTATTGATTCAACTAATATGTATGCAGGAATGAATGGTCTGGAGGCGTCTCTAACAAGTGTGAATACATCTGCAATTGTGATGTTTCTGGTACTGCGAGCGATAGTGAATAACAATCTCATGACGGAGGGACAATTGGATGCAGGGATTATCGCGGCAGCATTACTTGGGGCATCTCTCGGTTTCCTGATCTTTAACAGATATCCAGCGAAGATCTTACCAGGAGATGTCGGGAACTTGTCAATGGGTGCAGCAACAGCAGCTGCCCTCATTCTTGGAAACATGGACCGGTTGGCGTTCTTCCTCTTCACGCCTTTCATGGTGAACTTCCTGCTCTACCTTGTGTACCGTTGGCACGTAAAGAAGTCAAATGGCAAGTGGGAGAAGTTTGCCAAACCGAGAGAAGATGGGACACTAGAGGTAATAGGACCCTATACGATGTACTGGCTTCTACCATCCATATCCAACAGAATCACTGAGAAGAAAAATGTGATTGCTCTCGCAGTGATACAAGCAATAATCGCCTATGGGGTAGTTCTGTATCTGGTCTTCGGCTAGTCAGCTAGCTTTTTTGCGAGATACTCGTCGACAACGAAGTCCATACCGAATCTACTGAAGGCCTGCTGTTCAGCTTTCCTTCTCAGCGCTTTAAACGCCTTGATTCTGCGCTGCCAATCATCAGACATATACCGAGTATCACGTGCAAGCTCGTCCAATCTTCTGAGGTCTCTATCTGTCATTGGCTCGGTTGGTAAGTCATACTCGGTGATGTCGTCAGCTGTCACGCCAATCCACTTAGCATCAGGTATTGCGAGCCCATCTAGATGAGCCGCATTTGCACTGCCTGCCACAATCACTTGCGCGATATGCATGCCCCAAGGGTCGCCATCTGTGAAGATTACCACTGGCAGACTCAAGTCATCATGAAACCTACGCAGGAGCCGACGAGTAGTTCTTGGAGCTTGCCCACCGAGGTGTACCAGAATACAACTGTATCTCTCCCAACACTTCGTTTCAATCAGTCGTGAGAACATTCCACCTGACTCTACAGCCACGATGACTCGCGCGTTGGTGCTTACCGGCTCAGCTGAAACAAGTGCAGGGCCAATTGGCAGACCGTCAGGGCTTATGGTAAGGTCTACCTCACGCCCGCTATAGCCAGCGAC
>CAYPUO010000066.1:0-9228 GCA_964413775.1 uncultured archaeon | reverse complement strand
GCCCCGACTCTCTCAGGGGGCCAGCAGCAGCGATTGTGCATCGCTAGGGCACTAGCAGTTGACCCGCCCGTTTTGCTAATGGATGAGCCGGTTTCCTCGCTAGATCCCCTAAGCGCATCTAAGATTGAAGATCTAGTCACAGAATTGAAAAAAGAATACGCAATAGTTATGGTTACGCATAATGTGCAGCAGGCCTTCAGGGTTTCAGATGTGTCAGCATTCCTGTATCTTGGCGAACTGATTGAGTTCGATGAAACAAAAAGGATAGCTGAGGCACCCGCAGACGAAAGGACTGAAGCATTCATCACCGGGAGGATTGGTTAGGAGGACAGTATTATGAAATCACAGTTAGAGTTCTACATGGGTGAAATAGAGAAGAGACTGGAACGCCTGCAGGAGTTGACTACAAAGGCCCTAATGGACTCAATGACAGCCTTTGAAAAACTTGATCCAGCCTTGGCTTCGAATGTAAAGAAACAGAGTGAGGATATTGATGAACTTGCTGACAAGGTGGAGGGCAATGTGTTCGAAACAATAGCACGGCGCCAACCTGTTGCAAGAGACCTTCGCAAGCTGGCGTCATACCTTCAGGTTGCACACAACCTATATCGTGTTGGACGATATGCTTACAAGGTTGCGCACATAACCGAGCTCTGCCAGGGACTCCAGCACTACAAGGAGCTGGAAACCCTGCCTCATTTGGCCAAACTTGCAATTGAAACAATAGATATCGCGATGAACGCGATCCTCAAGGAGGACCTCTCAAGAATCGAGGAGCTAGAAAAACTGGAGTCAGAAACTGATAAAGAAACAGAAGACATGTTCCAGGAAATCAGTGATTACCTAAGAAAGATGGATGGTATCGAAAGGATGTCCATGTTCTATGTGATTGTCGGACGTTACTTTGAGAGAGCCGCTGATCATGCATTTCAAATTGCAGAAAGGGCAATCTATGTGGTGACAGGAGAGAAAAGGAAACTTGGTCTTGCATACAGGCGGACGGACTATGTGGCACCACACTAGCCGACCGAGTGTTTCTCCTTAATTTCGCGAACAAGCTGAAGGAATGCCATCTCCACGTGGATGTTCTCAGTGGCACTAGTCTGAACGTACTTCAGGATTCGCTTGGCAATCTCACTGTGAACCTCGTCATCGTTCATTCTCGACTCGAGGTCGATCTTATTCTCGACAACAACGACAGGCACGTCCCCTACAGCTGATTGAAGAGCTGAGAGCCAATTGTCCATACTCGCGAAGGTTTCAGGACGGGCCCTGTCAAATACAAAGAACGCTCCGCTGGCGTTAGCGCAGTACTGCTCGCGCATTTCAGGGAAGGATTCTTGTCCCCCTAAGTCCCAGATAATCAGTTTGTGCAGCTCGTCGTTCAACTCAACCCTTTTCACATGCAGTACAGCTCCAATAGTGCGGCTCATGTCAGTTGATAGACTATCGTAGACAAAGCGCTCGACGAGGGACGTCTTGCCCACCCCAGAGTCACCGAGGAGAACAAGCTTATGCACAAAGTCTGGCTCAGGATATTGCACGGCTACCACCATCAACAGGGATTGATACTCACTCTATGCTCATCTTCCTAGCTCTCATTGTCTTGAGAATCTCACTTGCCATCTCCTGGAAGGCTTCTTCAACGTTTGTATCATCCTTTGCACTTGTCTGGATTAGTTTGAGGTTAAGCTTTGTAGCAACGTCTTTCAGCTTCTTGCGGTCGATTTTCGATTCCAGGTCGATTTTATTTTCAAGACAGACTATAGGAATGTCACCAGTTACCGCCGTTAAGGCACATATCCACTCCTCAATTCGAGCAACAGTTTCAGGTCGCGTTGTATCAAACACGAAGAATGCACCACTTGCATTCTGATAATATGCCTTCCTGAGTTGTTCGAAGGTATCTTGGCCAGCGATATCCCATATGACTAGCTTGCACATCGTGTCATCCACTTTGATCGGCTTCGTGTGCATCGCTGCTCCAATTGTGGCTAGATAATCTCCTTCAAATGAGTCGTACACATAGCGGCCGACAAGACTGGTCTTCCCAACACTACCTTCTCCCAAGAATACTAATTTCCAGAGATAATCAACGAGGTTGGTCAGGGGTTGGACGCTCCAGAGCTTGCTGTATATTCAGTAATGCATGCGTCTGATAAAATTATCGTAACCAAACAGGATTCGGAACAATCAACCAAAAGTGACAAAAGCCCCGCAAGCACAGAACTGGATGAGAGGTACGAACTTGCAGATAGGAACATTCGCTCGAAACAATAAGCAGATTCAGAACGCACTTCAATATGAGCCTGACTTCATTGATCTTCGAATGGATTTGAACTATAGCATTGACTTCTCATCCGCAAAGAAAACGCTTGCCGATGCGGGCATTGGCTGCACACTCCACCTCCCCAGCAGTCCTGAGTGGAAGCCCATGAATCTTGCCCGTGATATTGTTCCCTACATCGACTTGGGGCGAGATCTTGGCGCGGAGCTGGTCTGTTTTCATACAACTCTGTCAACCCTCTTCTATGATGACCGGGATATAGAGGCGTTTCTCACCTCACTGCCGATGGCATGTGACGCGATTAAGGGCTCAGGCGTGCGGGTGGCAATCGAAACACTAGGTTTATTCTACACCGAACTAATGCTTCTCTTTGATGCCCATCCAAGGATAGGGATGGCGCTGGACTTGGGGCACGGTCAGATATTGGCGAATCGAAATCGAGCACTTGAACACATCGCATCATTTCCTGACAAAATAAGAATGATAATCGTACATGACAACAATGGTCAAGATATGATGAAGGACCTGCTTGCTTTGAAGAAAGAACGGGCTGTTCCCATTGAAGAAGTGCGCGAGATGGCTGTCAAATACGACTCGCATCTTCCCATTGGAGAAGGAAGTATTGACTTTGAGCCCATGTTTCGCGAACTCAAAGAAAAGCATTATGACGGTAAGTTCCTGATGATGTGCGCTGATCAGATGAAGTTCCAATCTGAACGAGAGAGGTTTATGAGATTGTGGCTCAATGCTTAGCCGCGCCGTGCTAGCGAATCGACAAGCTTGCTTACCTCGGCAAGGCCTGCACTGTCATCAGCTTTCATGTACAGCGAGCGAGCGACCCTTACTGTCTTCTGCGCTTCGTCATATTTTCCCTGCACTACGAAGAATCGAGCTTGCTTCACGCGTGCCGCGCCCATCGCACTGTAAATCTCTTTCGGATATTCGAACATGTCAATGCTGATAACTTCCCCACAGCTGGGGCACGTGGTAATCATATCGTCATCCATAACACTCTTAACCTCCTTCTGAGGCGTAGGGGACGCAGGTGTATTCTCACTGACAGCAGGGGCTGCTTGTGGTGGTTCCTCATACCGTGCAGAAGTAAAGCCAGTTGACATGGCAGTTGAGGGCATCTCTTCGCTTTCCATTGGCACTTCAGCTGCTGGCTCTTTCTCAACGTATGCGGAATGGCTTCCCAACAGCTGTGTTTCAATGTCCTTAGGGCTTGGAGCTGCAATCGGCGGCGGACCCATGACCATTTGGTCATCCTCTTCGGCGCTGGCAGGCACGCTGGTTCCCATTTCTTGTACACCCGCCATGAGCTCCTTGACCTCACTTGCTCTTAGCATCCGGGTTTCAACGACGCCGGATCCATCCTCATCTATCCCGACTTTGTCTGCTCTCTCAAATGCGGCTCTCGCTTTTTCCATTTCTGTCATTCGGGATGAACCAGAAGTGGATCGAACCCTGTCTCTTGAGACCTCGCTCGGTTTCACCCACTGCTCATCATCATCAACAGGCTTCGGCGGCTCTGGGGCCCTTGATTCTTGAGTCGTTGCGCCAGTTACTACTCTTCCGACCTCAGGGACCTCTGGCGCAGGTGCGGTAGCTCTCTTCACTTCCACTTTTGTATCAATCAGAGAACGTCCACAGCGAATACAGAATTTCCTTGTTGGAAGATTCGATTTTCCGCAGTTGGAGCACACGCGCATAGCAAATCAACCTCAACTCAAGCAGCATTTAGGTATGCGTCATTGCTGATATAACTTTGTAGATTATATACTCGATCGCTCAACTTACCATATGTATGTGCCAACCAGCTGCATCAGTATGGCTTGAACGACCACGACGACGAGCAGCAGGAACCTATCCCGTTTCGAATAGCCCGCTGATTCAACAAACGAGAGAACCGGCAGTAACAGAAACGGAAGTATGAACATGCAGATCCTCGCTGTTTCTCCTTTCTTTGGTGCGCCGGTCAGGAACAGCAAGCCCAATGCGATCATGCCTGCTATTGCTAGCAGATATGCCTTCTTGTTTGAGGGGGTACCCGGATTACTCCTGAGTTGTTGAAGGCCTCTGAATCCTAGAACAACAAGAACCGGTCCGAAGAAGACTGTGATATCCAGTACATCCTCAATCCTCCTTGTGAAGTACTCGACTGGGTTTGCTAGTAGCATAAAGCCGCTAGGATTCTCAGAGGCGCTTGCCACAGAAAACGCCTGAACGTAGTTGAATCCTAATGCGAGATAGGCGACACCGTAGAGGAGGACTACACCAGCAATTAGCCCAACAGGCTTCAGCACATTTCTGAGCGAGTCAAAGCCCCGAATTCCTTCAGACATTGAAGTGAGAATTTCATAGATGAGTAACGCAAGGGGGATCACTACTAATAGAAATGAAATGAATGTGCCAATGAAGGAGAAAGCTAGTGTTCCTACGATGCTGACTATGCGATTATCGTGCAGATAGCAGTAGACGGTCAGTATTGCCACTGTCGCTACGACAGCGTAGATATTCGCCAAGTAGTAGACTTGAACTGCGGGTAAGAACAGATAGATGAAGACCCCGAGATTCGAGAGTTCTTTCTCGAAGAACCTAGAGTAGATGCCTCGCAGAGCTAGGGCAGAGATGACCGCCGCTGATAGGGCCAGCGTTATTGATACTGCAGCCGCGGAGCCCGTGAGAGCATAGAACAAGTAAATCACAAGCACGGCACCAGGAGGCTGCGTCAATGCGTGAAGCGACAATGTTGGCTGAATCGAAGCGTAGTTTGAGATAAACTCCAAGGGCGAAGTTATCTTCAGAGCATCCTGAAGGATTTCGCTGGCGGAGCCAATGGGATCAAATATCCCGACTTCCCACCCATGAATAAGGTTCGTTGCTAGGAGACAGAAAATACCCACCACTATGATTATTCCTAAGTGGGAGCTTAGTTTGTCCTTCTTGTAGAGAACAAAAAGGGCTGATATTGCTGCGATCGCGATGCCAGAAGCAAGAACGATCTCTGATATTGTCGGTATTGAGAGTGTTGCCCACAGAGGCCACGCATTGAAGTATCCTCCTTGGCCGGTGGGAGCGCCGGTTGCCGGCATCCCCGGCGTCCCTGGCATCTGCATGGGATTAGGGCGTGCTGTCCCAGGAGGAGATTGCGTACCAATCTGGAAAGTACAACCACGCTCTTACCGTCCTCATGTAGAGAGATACTGCCAGAGAACCAAACGACTTTGCCTTTGATCGTTAGCGAGTAGTCTATAGTATCAGGTAGTTTCGTTTCCCTTACGCGCTCTATGGACCACAGCAGTTTCGCCCCTACATCAGCCGGTAACGAATCTGAGAGGTACTTCCCAATAAGCGCGTCTGCGTCCGCAATCAACTGAGAAGAATCGTCACAGTAGATCTCAGCATACCGGTTATCCTCGTCATATACGGAGACAATATCCTTCATAGATTGAGTTACTGTCCTGACTTTGACCTCGCTGTCAGCGAGTGCCTGCTGAGTCTGACGTCGCTCAATAACTGTCGCAACCATACCAGCCAGAACCTCGAAAAATGTCCTTGATTCGGTATCAGGTTCTTTAGGTGTAAAGGACGCAATATTGAGAACGCCCAGTAGGCTTCCAGATGAATCCTGCATTGGCCAGACAACGAGAGCTCGTACTCCCAGTGCTTCCATTCTCTCTTTCCTTTCTGAGAGATCAGGGTCATTTGTAATGTCTGAAGAGAAGGAGGCTTTCACGTTATGTGCACTATCTGCTCCAAGATGTCCGGAGTCTTCAAAGGGTTCGACATACAATTCTGGCTCCAAATCCTTGTCTTCCAGCCCAACGCTTGCTGCCAAGTGTAATGTTTCCCTTTTCGGGTCATAGAGCCTTAATGTCCCAATATCATACTCAAGAATTTCCATAATGCCCCTCAGAGGCATACTAGATAGGTCATTGATTCCAACTATGTTAATGGCGGCCTCAGCGATTGCCTTGTATGCGTTGCGTTCCCTATCTAGAATTGACTGTGTTGTCTTGTGCTCAGTGATGTCGTGGAATGCGATTACGTAGCAGTACTTCTCCTCGTGAGGATTAAAAGATACCACGACCTCAACGGGGATTAGGATGTTGTCTATCCGTAGAACCTCAGCCTCGAATGCTCTTGAACCAGTAATGCCGGCTTCCCTAAGCTCTTTGGCAGCGTTTTCGAGAGTCCACCGCAGCCGGGGATGCAATACTCGAGTTACACTCAGGCCAAGCACTTCATCACTATCATATCCAAGAAGACCTTGCACCCTCGGATTCCAATGAGTAATTTGCAGAGTTGTATCAGTGGCAATTACAGCATCAGGAATTAGGTCCAGTAGCGCGGGCTGACTCGCCTCAGCAATCTGAAGCCTACTCACAAGCTCTTTGTTTTGCATAGCGACCTCTGCTGCATATGACAAGTCGTTTCCTAATGTCAATACAGATACAGTGCCATAGGTGCTTCTATTCAGACCCTCATCGGTAAGACACGACTCTACTCCCGTGTCAAAAGCAATTAGCCTCATGTTGGGCCTTGATTGGAGGGACAACTGAAGCTCGTCGAATAGAGAATTTGCTAGCCGTTGTCGCCTATATATGCTTGAAAAAACAATTCCAAGAACAGGCTCATTAATGCTACCTCGGATAATGGATTTCCTGAATGCTTCGTCGCCTGCCTCTCTGAGGGCGCTGTCGCTGCCTGCTACCATGCTAAGTTTGGTACCTATAGGCTGTGGGTCCGTCACGAATAACGATTTGCTGTTGCTGTCCCCACTATATGGTATGTTTCTGCTGTTACCGAAGCTATCAATAATTCCGAATAACAGGGGTCCTGAACCCACTTGGTCGATTCTCTCGCGAGCAGGCGCACCATCAATCTCAACGATCTCTTTCTGGCTTGCCTTTGTTACTGTCATGCATTCTCCAGTGGGCGATAATCCGTCTGAAGTGCCTATTCCCACACTCAGATGAGTTTCCAGCAGCAACAGGAGAAACGTATCATGGTATGCTGTCCCCTCGTGTAATATCTCTCCAATCTTGCGCCCAGACACTGAAAGCACATTCCCTCCGACGAAAGGGATTCTGTCATCGGATCTTTCTCGAAGGACTCTCAGGACCGAATCAAGGCGTGTTGCCTTCTTGTCATCGTTACCGCAAGCAAGAATCATACCAATAACAGACTTACCTACGCCAACTCGGTCTTTCCAGTGCTAATCACTATCTAGGACGAAGTAGGTTTCTAGCTCATCGTTGCTAATAGCTTCCTTTGCAGCCTTCTCCGGGCTGACCGAGTAATCGTTACCGATGCCGATAGTTGCCTTGATGAATGGTGACGCAACAGTAATAGCACTTACTTCAATCTGATCGCTTTCGCTGTCAGTTCCGGAAGACATTCCGACTATCGGTACATCTTCTGCTACGGAGGCCACTCCCTCTAGGGCACATTCAATATCTTTACTCTCCTTTATGTGGACAAGCACAAGAGCCACAGGGTGCTCTTTGATTTCGTCAAGCGCAATAGAAGCAGCCTTTGCTCCAACGGAAAGCGAGTTCACGCCCTTTGAGGTGCTGTAACCCACCTCAATGTTAGGTATGACGTGCCTGCTATCCAATTGTTGCACCTCTAAACAATCTATTCACTATGGGCTATAGACATAAAGAATGTTAGTACCTCTATCATGAATGGTGATGTCGTAACCTATATGTGTAGTGAAGATATTTCATTAAGAGGAGAAAGCAGCTTCACGGGTGCATCAACTTATGGTAAAAGCCACTATCTACACGGCACAGAAGTGCCCTCACTCTCAGAGCCTCAAGGACTATCTCACTCAGAACGGCATCGATTTCGAGGAGAAGTGTATAATAGGCAACGCAGAAGCAATAACGGAAATCATGAACAGGACACAGCAGATGGGCATACCTGTTACTATCGTCGACAATGAAGTGTTCGTCGGATTTGACAGAAGGACGGAGAGAAGGCTTGGAAGACTTTTGGGGGTGTAGCAGTGTACGACCTTGTTGTTATTGGCTCAGGCGTAACCGGATATGCAGCAGCCATGTACGCGGCACGACTTGACCTTTCTTGCGCGGTCATTGGTAATGTTGATGGTGGTACGATTACTCTCACAGACGACGTTGCTAATTATCCTGGATTCAGGCAGCTCACTGGACAGGAACTTGCAGGAAAGATAAGGTCGCATGCTGAGGCGTATCCTGTCTATATCGAGGCAGGAACAGTAACCGACGTCTTCAAAGATGAGCAGGGATTCTTCTATGTGGTTACCGACAAGAAGACATTCCTTGCCCGAACTCTCATATTCGCCACAGGCATGAAGGACCGGGAACTGGAAGTTCCCGGGCATGACCACCTCCGAAACAAGGGGGTGAGCTACTGCGCTCTGTGCGATGCTCCAATATTCAAGGACAAGACCGTGGCTGTTGTTGGGGGCAGCGACAGTGCGGCGAAGGAAGCTCTTCTTCTGGCGAAGTACTGTTCAAAGGTATACATGATATACAGGAGAGAAAAGATTCGTCCCGAACCGATCAACGGGCGCAGGATTGAGAAAGAATCTAAGATTGAGATAATACCCTCAAGGAACATCACCGAGATCATCGGTCCAGAACGAGTCACTGCAGTCAAGCTTGATAGACCATACAACGGCTCTGACATGTTGAAGCTTGATGGAGTGTTCGTGGCAATTGGCGGTATACCATATTCTGAACTTGCAAGAAAGCTTGACGTGAAAGTCAATGACAAGGGAGAGATTGTTATTGATAAGTCAAGCCGGACCAACATCGAGGCCGTGTATGCTGCAGGGGACGTAGTTGACACTGAGTTCAAGCAAGCAATCACTGGAGTAGCAGAGGGCGTCCACGCTGCGTACCAGGCGTACAAATATGTCGATGAGCATGAATTCCACTATATATGTT
>CAYPUO010000065.1:0-9246 GCA_964413775.1 uncultured archaeon | reverse complement strand
GCTCTACAGAGATGCATCTGCTGAAAAAGCAAAACTAGCAGAAAAGGTCGATGTCAGCGATCTCTTAGCAATATACATAGTGCTCATAGAAACAATCTTCGGTGGAAAACCCCATGCTCGAATTCTCTACACGCTTCATGACACAAAGGCGGCCATAAGCCGGAAGAATCTTGAGAATAGCACAGGGATAATGCCAGCACTAGTCATCAAAGCAATCCATGATCTCAGAAATGCAAACCTTGTCTCCTACAATGAAGAGACCCAAGAGGTAAAACTAATCAAGGAAATACTTTGAAACTTGCATGCTGAATCTGTAGCAGCAATTTGAGGAGATCCCTTGAATCGGAAAGTAAAGTACGGAACAGTGCTGCGTCGCTATATCAAACGATACCGACTGTATGAGAAAATGAACTCTATAGTAGGTCTCTTGGGAAGTGAGGCCCAAGGAGTCTTAGAGTGGGCCGAAGAAGAAGCAAAACGCAGAAACCCAGACTCGAAGAACCTCGGACGGGATGTTTTCAGTCTTGTAGGCTACGAGGCTGCTATACACCTTGTCCAAGATAACGAACGGAAGGGGCGGCTGACAACAAAGAATGAGGTCAAGAAGAAGACCGGGCAGAATGTGGAGATGCCAGTGCTCTACCGCGACGCCGGCTTACGACACCCGCAGGAAGCGAGGAATCTTAGACACAATATGTTTCACGAAGCATTCGTAGCCCTAATCACAAAGCTGTTTCCAGACGTTGAAACAAGTGTACCTACAACAGGAGAGGGATTGACGCCAGACCTCATGGTGAAGCATGCAAACCCCGACTGGCTGATATCGGTCGAATACAAGGGATATCGTTCAATCACATTGCTGAGTGAGTCAGAAGTGCTCAAGGGAATGCGATACCAACAGACATACGGCTCAGCATGGCTGATTACCACGAGTACGAAATCTGTCAGAAGCCTCTATGGTCCACGCCTAAACTCAAGGGAGATAGTGGAGTGCGGCCTCTCCAGACTGGAGAGAATCGCGAAGCGAAGAACATACACTGAGGAACAGAGAGAAAACCGCGGCATAGCAAGGAAGGGCATTACCCATCTACAGAAACATCGGGACGAGAACTTCTCATGCGACCTAATCACTGCAGACCAGTTGCTTGAGTCGTGCAGAAAGGGAAAGCCGCTAAAGGGCGTGGCCATTTCTACAGGATTCGAATATGTGGACATGCTTCGAGAGCAAGGACTAGAGAGAGAAGCAGACTCAGTTCTTCGAGTTATGAAGTCCCCAACGAGTCGCATTCATAGTGATACGGTAACATCGGTTAGGCTGTTGGAGTAGACATAGCCTCAGATTTCTCTCAAAACGGACTACCACGGTACTATTAAATACTGAGTGTGGTGTCTGGTAACAGAACGAGAGGGATTATTGCTTGAATCAACAGGCTTCTGACGAATTGATACGCCTCAAAGACCTACTCAGGAGTCTAAGTCATAGATCACCAATATTGGGTGCTGCTGTCTTCTCAGTTGAAGGACTACCATTTGTTAGCTATTTTACCAGCGGTGTTGAAGAAGTTGCAGTTGCCGCAATGGTCGCAAGTATTCAGGCCGTTGGAGAACAGACAATCAATGAACTCAAACAGGGTGAACTCCAGTCAATAATAATTCAAGGGACACGCGGAACAACTCTGACTGTCTCAATTCCACAAGGATATCTACTGACTGTTACAGCACCTGAAAATGCCAAGCTTGGCCTAATATTCAATGACGCCAAACAGTGCGCCAGAGAAATCGACAAGATCCTGCGCGGGATGCTCTAGAGAATGGAACATTTGACAAATGACTATCCCTTTTATCACCACCCATGCTGGTCCCAATTTCGGGTCGACCTTTGGGAGCGCATACACCTCCCCATAGCTCCCCGATGCAATGTCCAATGCAGCTTTTGTGACCATGCTACTAATACCTGTCACACATTTGGACCTGGGGGATGCGAACGACTGATGAGAGAAGATGATGCATGGCGGGTACTGCAGAGAGAGGCCAGAAGCAGGAGTAATCTACACATCATAGGCATCTCGGGGCCGGGAGAGCCACTCTATAATGCCCAAGTGTTTTCGTTTCTTGAGAGAGTTCAAAACGCAGACATGGATTTCAAGATCTGTCTGAGTACAAATGGAGTCCTTCTAGCTCGGAAGGCAAGGCACCTAAAGGAGCTAGGAGCAGATGCAGTGTCTGTTTCGATGAGTGCTATTAGTCCTGAAACCTGTGCACGGCTCTACAGATGGGCAAACGTGGACGGAGAAGTGCTTACCGGACGTGGGATGGGCGAGATGATTGTGTCAAGGCAGCTAGCGGGAATCCGTGAGGCAACAGCTGAGGGAATCAATGTCAAGGTCAATTCCATACTGATTCCCGCGGTCAATACATCAGAGATGAATTTGCTTGCAAAGGCAATCACTGACTCAGGGGCACTGCTGCAGAACATTGTGCCACTAATCCCTGCTGGAAATATGAGTAGTACTCGAAGACCTACATCGCACGAGATAGCTTTGGCCAGGAAAGAGGCTGGCATGTATATCCGCCAGTTTGCGTATTGTAGACAGTGCAGAAGTGATGTCGTCGGAATTCCGGGATGCGATTCAGTCCTTGCTCTTAAGTGACAGAGAGTTTCCGTATTTCGTGAGATACAACCTTCGCGAAACCCAGACCTACTGCTGCACCGTGAAGCAGCCCATTTCGATTAGGCGGTTTACCAAGAACCAGGTGGCATTCCGGTCATATGAAAGTTTATCAAGAGCATCGCGAATTCGGCACTGCTTTTCAAATTGCAGCAACACATCATCTAGCGCTTTGCCATACTGAAGCCGCAATCGCTCAAGCTGTAGTTCAGGACAAGGCGCTCTCACAAGGATATCATCCTCACTTAGCCGGCGTTTATACTCAATCCACTTGTACTTAGCCAAAACTGAGATGAGAGCCATAACTTCAGCCTCTTCAAGATTAATCAGGTCTAGGATTTCAGAAACTGTCCTCTTTCCGTTAATGAAACTCTCTAATTGCTCCAATAGACTATCGATGGTCCCGACCCTATACGGGATTTGGTGCCCCTTATCTCTGCGAACAGGCACAAGACTGATGTCAGGTAGCGAATACGGAAACTCAACTAGGATCCGCAATGCAAACTCTCTGAAACGCCGTACATCGCCCTCAAAGTGCTCCAGCTTGTATCCATGTTCTTCTTCCACCATTTCAAGTATTCGCTTCATTCGAGTCCTGTATGGTGCTTCATCCGGAACTGGATCAACCACAAGGAGAAGTAGAGTTGATTTGCCAACCTCGATCAAGATGTCGTACGCTGCCTTCCGAATTGTACGGATTGGGGTCTTAGCGAAGATGATTACGGCAGTGACAAACCCAGCTATGAGATCGGGGTCAACCGTAAGCTCGGCATAAGGAATGTTGACCAGTGACTCTCCTCCTTCTAGACGAATAAGAGAAATGTAGCGAACCTTGGTAACGTCAATTGACACCTGCGCTACACCTCTCCCCAATATGCTATCGATAGCCGCCAGAGTATACCTAGGCTTGCATGCCTGCAAACCGCACTTTGAGGGTTATGATTATTCTTCATCACTGTAGCCAAGCACTCCTACGTCTATTAGGTTCTTTGTGAGAGTGGTCACAATATCCAGGTCTATCGAAAGTGAACTGCAGACTTCCTTGAATGTCTTCAGACCATCGAACATCTCGACGAGGTTAGCGAACTGCTCCCCGTAAGCACCTACCAAGTATTTGGGAGGCTCTGTCAGTTTTCTTAGAACAGAATCTGGTCCCAACTTCCGAGTGAACTTAATCCACTTGTATCGAGATAACATCGAAAAGATCGCCCGAGTGTCGGCCCCTGACAAGCCAGAAGCCTCCATTATCTCCCTTACCGTTCTTTTGCCATTTACGAATCCCACAACCGTCTGAATCTTGACATCGGTTTCGCCCACGCTCCAAGGGATTGCACCCTGCTGCTCAGGATTAGCCTCGGATTCGCTAACGAGCTTTGGGACCATGTCCCAGTCAATTTCACGATACGGGTATGTCCCAAGGATTTCGAGAGCAAATGCTCGGAAAGGGCGGATATCTCCTTTCCAATTCGCCAAAGTTGCCTCAAACTCATCTTCGAATTTCTCAATCAGCATACGAAGGTTGTTCCTGTAAGATTCATCATTCTCTACTTTATCGACAATTAGTAGTCCAACAGTATGGACACCTTCCTCAATGATTACAACATATCCTTCCTTGGTAAAGGTCTTCAGCTGACGGTTCTCGAAAATTATGATTGCTAGAACGAAGCTTGCCACCAGGTCTGGGTCGACACTCATCTCTCGATAGGGGATACCTAACATTGGTTCGCCACCTTCTCGACGAACAAGTGAAATGTAACGGACCAGTGCTTCTTCGTCCTTTGAACTCATTCCAATCTCACTTAATCCCACGCACATTTACCGAACGATCATATGAAATCAAGCAACCCTGCTTGTGCCTTTATGGGGTTCCTGATACCCGTTTCGATTCTGTAACCGATGAGTTTCTTCAGATTAATTACACTATATGAATGTCCAATAAATGTAACTAGTAGGGGCCCTTTCATTCCAAGCACTGTTCCGAGCAGCTGCTGTCCCGCAATTGAACTGGAACTTGAGAGCACCGAACTTGGTGCCGCATCAAGTCCATCCAACTTATAGTATCGCTGCAAGTCAATCACTTCAATATCGTCAAGACAATCGGTGCATTCAATAGAACTGCGAAAAGACTTGATGACTCTACATGCCTCATCATAATCGAGAACTTCCAGAAGGGAAGACTTCTTCCTTGACCCAGAGATCGCCTTAGCCACAGAGGGGTCTTTCCCTATGTCAGACTCCAAGCTCCTAGCTGTATCACCACCTACAGTCTTCGCTATTATGCCAGCATAATCAGCTCCTTGCTCCACCCATCTGGTTAGAAACCTAGCAGCTGATGAAACACCCACCTTCACAGTTCCCTGTCCGAATAAAGCGAGATATACAAAATAAGGGGACGACTTGCATCTCTCGAACCTCTCCCTACTGGCGGTGCATCTCTCGCCCGTACACCTGACACATGGATCGACTTCATCCAATAACGCACAGTCAGGACACTTCCTCCTGTTCGTGGTTTGCTGCTCATTTGGACAGGAGAGAAACTGATGCTCTGAATCTCTTCTGCCAATGCAGCGACGAGGACCTTCTATAGACCACGATATCCTGTCGCCTGGTTTCAATTGATGGAATTCAATCTCCTTCTCTTCATTCCAGACCAGGAGCCCCGAGCTATAGCCGCTCGCATCGGGTTTCCAGAGTATATCCACCACATGCATGCCAATGCCTCAATAGAACCGGGACTTGCCTTTCCCCAGCCTCATCCACGAAATACCTTCGATACCAAGGTCTGCACCGCACTTCGGACAATGACCGTCCTCACGCAGATTGTTATTCTTCAGGAACACAGAGTACCTCTCGACTGCTAGGAAGCCGCATTCAGGGCACACAGTGTTTTCGTAGTCGTGTCCTGGTATGTTCCCTGAGTAGACAAACTCAAGACCCGCCTCTTTGGCAACACTGATGTGCTTCTCGATGGTACGAGTGGAGGTGCGTGGAAGATTCGTCATTTTGTAGGTAGGAGCGAATGAACTGAAGTGGAAAGGTGTTCGCGGACCCAAGTTCTCCACAACCCATTCGGCAAGCTTTCGTGTGTCATCTATGAAGTCCCCGACCTCTGGGATGATAAGGTTGGTTATCTCAAGGAAGATGCCCTTCTCCTTCATACGAGTCATGCTATTGAAAATGGGTTCGGTTTTGGGAACATCCATGAGTTTCTTGTAGAACTCCTTGTTGGCGCTTCCTTTGAAATTGATAGATGCAGCATTCAGATATGGAGCTATGAAATCCACTGCCTCAGTTGTCATGTAGCCATTTGTGACAAAGGTATTATACATGGCTTCACTGTTTGCGATCTTCGCAGTATCATGAGCAATCTCCATGAAGATTGTCGGTTCGGTATAAGTATATGACAAGCCCTGGCAGTCATACTGCTTCGCAAGTCGAACTAGTTCCTCTGGAGAGAGCTGTTCTCCGATAGGAGTTGTCCGTTGAGAAGAATGGTAATTGAGACAGAAGTCGCATCTGAAATTACACGATGATGTACTAATTGAGAATGAGTTTGATCCAGGGGCAAAATGAAAAAGTGGCTTCTTCTCAATAGGATCAGGAGCCATCCCGTCTATTAGTCCGTACACCTTGCTGTACAGGACTCCGTTCTCCACGACTCGGACCCTGCAGAAACCGGTTTCGCCCTCTTCAATTACGCACCTACGTGCGCATAGGTCGCACCGGATGGCTTTCTTTAGCTTGGTGTATAACGCAGCCTCTTTCATCATGGCTAGTACAGTTCGTCCCGTTTATGCCTGTTTTGGTATAGGAGTGGTACAATCCAGACAGGATTAAAAGCGACATTTCTAACCATATTTCAGGTGCTATGCATGTCTGACATGGAGAGCCTAAGAAAAGTAAGAGCGCTACTGGAATCAGTTGCCTCGCGAAGCTCTCCTTTCATTAAACAATGCTCAGAAACAAAACTGCTAGCATATTCAAACAGGGGAGAAGCATACAATAGATACAAACATTTGGCAAAAGAAGCTCTCACCGTATCGAAGGAAGCCTTGAGTTCAGAACCAAATTGCCAAGAGAGTTTTAAGGCTGTTGAATCTGCCATTGAACGCGACAAGCTTACGCCGGACTTGGTTGGCGCCCTTAACTCTCTCAGAGATTCATATCTTAATGGTGTTCTAAAGCCTGCTCTGAAGGGTTACCTAACTTCGAAGTTCAGTGCACCAATGGACATTGAGGCCCTTTATGAAAGAGCGTTCACCCTAAATGGACTCATTGAAGTTGCGGAGTTCTTTGATAAGTTCAATCTACTCTGAGGAAGCGGTGCCTGAATCGCTTTCGCCTATTGCCAACACCAACTTAGTACCGCCCACAATACGAGCGAGTCCAAGTCTGACGAAGTCCTCAGCCCATTGACTCATAATTGCAGGAGATACACCAAGAGAGCGCGCGACTTCCCGTAGAGTAATCTCTTTGCTATCTTCAAGAATGAGAAAGGCCTTCGTCTTTTCTGTCGAACCCATCAGCGACAGATATCCATTCAGACGCGCTTCGGTATATTCCATTTTGGACTTCATGTCATCATGATCATGCTGCAGGCGCTCGTTGCTTGCCTTTAGTCTATCGGCCTCGCTCCGTGTGCGCTCCAGTTCTCTCATCATGTCGCCTGATTCGAGAGTTCGTACTCTGTCCCGCAGCTCATCAATCTCCTCAAGCTTCTCTCCAAAGGAACTTGCTTCCGATTCTAGTCTGGCTTCCTTTTGTTGATGATCTCCAACCTCTATTTCTTTCTGTGCGAGTTCCTGTTTGAGCAGGGTAATATCTGCTCCTCTCGAATCGAGTGCGGCCTGAGACTCTGCTAGCCTCCTCTCCAGAATCTCCTGTTGCGCCTCAAGTGTCTTGATTGTTTGCCGGAGCTCCGTTACTACCGTAACATCAGCTGTAGGAGAAGATCGAAGCTTTGTGACAGCTTCTTCCAAGTTGTCATTTCGAAGCTTAGTTGCAGCGAGGTCAGTCTGCAGAGCAATGATTTCAGCCTCTCTGTTCTCCAGTCGTTGATCCAGAATCTTCAGCTCATGATTAGCTTCTTCGAGGTTACGTTTGAGTGCACTCATCTCATCCTGCACATCTTTGGGAACCTCAACCCTTGGTTTCATACTAAGCTCCTTTGTTAGAAATTCCATTTCTGTACTGGTACGTTGAGTATAGTCCTGAACCGTTTCTTTGAGACTAGTCATTTCGTCCATAGTCACCTTGAGATAGGCCTTGAAAGAATCAGTTATCTCCTTGACCTTGTCCATAATCAGCGCGGACATTTCGCTGCCGAAACTCTCTTCAACAGGCAGGAACTTGTCCTCGACAATCGAACGCACTGTTGTATCGGCAAATGTAGCCTGCAAGTTGGTCTTTGCCTGCCGTTTGCTCTGGTCGATTACGGTATTGCGTATATTCACAAGACTCCCTTTTAGCGAAACAAGGAAAGAGAGGACAACTGGGATAAGGTCTCGTTCAATTTTGTCAACCGAGTTCTCTATCTGGACTACGTCTCGTTCGAGCATGTTCAGGCTGTCGCGAACCCTGTCGATGCTTTTCTCAATCTCCATTCTTCGGCGTACTTGCTCTGCTGAAGCTACTTTCAGTATATCACTTGAAACTCTGCCGGACTCCACAAGATCCTTCTTCATGTCGTCATCGACACCCAGCTCATCAAGAAGTTTGTCTACCACTCCTTCGTGGTCACCTTTTGGGAATCTATCCTCATCTCCTGACATGAGAAAGCCTCACCTAGCTCCCAGATAAATCAGAGCCAACAAAAGAACCCCTTAACAACACATAAATCTATTCGATTTATGGCGCACTAAACTTCTGATTGAGTTGAGTCCTGAAATTGAGATTGCTAGTAGAGATGCAGGCAAATGTGCAGAATCGCGATTCAACTCGTATTAAAGATGGCAGAATGGTTTGGCACCTACTCACAGATATGGACAATCAGTTTGTAGAAACGCTCGATGTCTTTCCTCCAGCAAGAGTTCTCGAGAAAGCTGAAAACAACATGGTTGCTATGGTCAAGATTCCGGTTCTAAATCCAGGTGAGAGCTTCTCCCCGACAGTTATCATGCGGCTTGATACCATTTCCAGGGATTGGATGCTTGAGCCAACCACGACCACGGAAAATGAACTCAAGCAACTGAGAGGGACATATTGCTCGGTTCAGAAGTTCTGGGAAGTGAAAGACCCAATAGTGCAGGAACTGTCAGAAAGAATCGCAGAAAGCAGCTCAAATGATGAATCATATGCAAAGCTAGCATATCAGGTTGTACGAGAACGAGTGAAGCTGAAGACCAACTTGGATGAGAGACGCGGGGCTGCTGAGGCAGCAAAACTAATGGAAGGAGACTGTGATGAACACACAGACCTGTTGGTTGCTCTCTGTCGAGCAGTGAAAATCCCAGCAAGGAGAGTGGTAGGGCATTTCTTCAAGGGGGGACCTGAACCTGAACCTCATGCATGGTCGGAAATATACCTTGTAGACAAAGGGTGGATTCCTGTCGACGCTGCGCTAGGAAGGTTTGGAACA
>CAYPUO010000064.1:8916-9265 GCA_964413775.1 uncultured archaeon | reverse complement strand
GGGCTATCTTGACAACCTTAAGTAGCTGAACTGCAACTAGACTATAGGACGGAGATATGAGAGTCGACATACCCTATGGCAATGGATTCCTGCCGGTCGATCTCAGCAGGTACAAGTCGGTTGAGATGGTGGACCCGATGAGTGCAGTGGAGATGCCTGATCTTGAGATGGTAATCCACAATGCATTGTCGGCTTCCGGTTTTCTGAATCAGATTCTCAAGTCAGACCCACAGCTGAACAGCACGGCAATCGTCTTAGACAGCCCCCATAGAGTGAGAGGCATTGCAACTATCCTTAGGTCTGTCATTTGCGAACTCTCTGCTTCCTCGATACCACCTGAGAACATATC
>CAYPUO010000064.1:5892-8906 GCA_964413775.1 uncultured archaeon | reverse complement strand
GACAGGATTCAGGAGACTATTTCGCAACTTGGCAATCCAGAGCAAAGCGGTTGTAAAGTACATGTCCATGACTCAGGAAATGCCTCTATGACCAGACAGATCGGTGATTGTCCTCTGAACGGGTTTCCCGTGTATCTCAACTCGCTCTATCTAGATGCCGCCCACAGACTAATTGTGAGTCCGGTTTTTCAGAGCAGCCTCACAGGCTCTTCTGGAGGCTATGCGTCATTGGTACCCGGCATATCAGGGGCGAAGACAGTGCATTACATTCGAAGGCTCATGGCTCTGCATCCAAGCGATGTTTTCAACTGCAACGAGCGTGTGTGCAGTTCGATCCAGATTGCCGGTCAGTTGGCTCCTACAGGGACTGCCATGAACATTGTGCAAGACGCCTACGGGCACACGGTGCATATTGGAGTAGGTGAGATTCACAACACATGGATGAATGCCAGCAATCTTGCTTCTGGCTTTGCAAATACCAGTATCGAACGCCGCGCTGATGTTTCAATTGTGAGCACCGGCGGACCTAACACAGACATTACCCTCTCTGAGGCAGTCGAGAGTCTACATGCAGGCGTTGCATCTACGAGGACTGGAGGCACAATAGTCCTGGTGGCAGAGTGCTCCGGTGGGGTAGGGCCAGAGGGTTTCATGCATGCTCTCGCAGGTGCCAAGTCAGAACGAGACATTCGTGTCAGAGCTGAAACTTCATTTGAGATGGGAATGGAACAAGCCATTCTGTTCAGAAGAGTCCTTGACACTAGGAATCTCATTCTATGTTCTCGATTACGCGAATCTCTCATAGTTGAACGGTTGGGCTGTGAAGCGATACGAGATCCTCAGGAAGGGATAGAGAGTGCACTAAGGTTACATGGAGCCAGCTCACGGATTGCTATCATTAGAAACGGCGCAGTCGTGAATCCAATACTTGGATAAGGGGCCCGACTACTTCTTTTTCTTCTTCTTCTTCGTCTTTGGCTTTGACTTGGTCTTTGCTTTGCTTCTCGGCTTGTGTGCTGACTTCTTTCGCTCTCTCTCTCCGATAAGAGCGTCAACAGCATCCAGGGCACCCTCTCTCTCGGAGTCCGTGAACGGCTCTAAAGTGCCTAGTTTCGCTATTTTAATCGTGACAACAGCCATCTCATTCCTGGGGCACATCTCCCAAGACATTTCGACACCCGGCTCTTCAGCAACGAACTGGCCGAGCATCTCTACCCATGCTGTTCGCACATCGTCAATGTTTGTGTACCGAAATTCCATTAGGGGAATGCTAATCTCAACATTCAGGACTCTTCCATCTGTGACGTGATAGTTCTCAATGTCCCAAGGCAACTTCTGTCCCTCAGCTATTGGGCGGTAGGACCGGTTGATAAGTGTTCTCTGCTTAGAGTCAACACAAATCAGTCTTCGTCATCGCTGTCCTTTTCCTTCTTCAGGAGTGACTCGACCTCGGCAACGAACGCATCCTTGGGATCGACCTGTTTCTTCTCTTTCTCTTCAGACTTCACAGGCTCTTCAGCTTGAGGCTCTGGTTGAGGTTCAGATGGTTCCTCCTCCGCTTCACCTTCCGTGACTTCAGGTTCCACTTCCTCAGGAGTCGGTTCGCCTTCTTCTGCGGTTTCCTTGGGTTTGCTTTCCTCAGGTTCCTCGGAAGACTCGCCCTGTATCTCTCCAAACTCCTCAATATCCTCAGCGGTCGTTATCATACCCATGCCCTGCCTTTGGAGGACTGTTTGAATGGAGATTGGAATGAAGATTTCATTTTCCTCCATTCTAATGAGGACGTCGAACGCCTCCGCTTTTCTCATATGAAGGAGTTCAGCAATAGGGGCCAGGTAGTCTTCGATAAGGAACTCTCGCTTATCGCCTAGGCTTGCCTTGAGGTAATCTAGGACTTTCCGCTCTGTTCCCGATAACTTGTTAGCTATACGGATGGTGTGCGGTAGCGTCCAGCCATATCCGAAAGTCGAAACCAAGTTGGTCACAATCCACTCGGGATCAAAGCAGTCCGTTAGCCCTGTCCAGCCTTGCAGATGGGACTCATATTCGTTCTCAAACAACTCGACAAAGAACTGCAGGCGATCTCTCATGAGTGGTGAGATTTCCTCATCCAGTATGAGAATGCCAAGGACATACTTGCCGTTGTAACTGTTGAGCCGGAGCCCATGGTAGTGGATTTCTTCGAGAGAGCCTTGGACTCCATTTCCTTTAATCTCTCCGTAGACGCTTGTGACGGCTGAGATGAATCCGCTTATCAGGTCTGCTTGAATTCGGCTCTCTCTGAATGGATGGTAGAACACGCAGGTCCCCCTATTCAGGTACACGGCCATGAAGTGTTGAATGGACTTGAGGTCATTGAAGTTCTTTAGCTGCGTTTCGAGTGCTAGCCTACGAGCTCGCTTCTTGGGTTTTATTCGAGAGTTATACCCGTATGCGCCAACTGCAGCGATTCCAAGCAGAAGGATCACGTACCTTCCATCTTCGAAGAAGAGCCAATTCATGAACTGCGGAATTGCCCCAAGATGTACAGGAATTACAAATGACTTGGAGGTGTCCCATACACGCTTTGGACCATTATATGTCGCATTGACGTCAATAGTAGTAATTCGACTCTCCGTGCCTGAGGGAATTTGATATGTAATGTATGCAACTCCCTGCTCGTTGGTGCTGTCTTGCCCTGTGAAATGTTGAGTTGAGCCATTGTCATACTGGACAGTCATCTCAAAGTTGATATTCGCATATGGAATATAGGCGTCAGTGTTATTTTGCCTGAGAACCGCCTCAATTGAAATCTGGTTTCCCTCAGCGCTATCGCCTACGTATCGCAACTCAAGATAGACGTATGACTTTTGTAGGACTTGGATCTCTATGTCGTAAGTAGCAGAGTCTGCTCCGTCTGCGCTTGCTGTTATCGTAGCAGGATGGTATCCTACTGTGTAGTCTAACGGGAACGAGATAACAAACATGCTGCCATTCCATTCTCCACTGAACGTTTCATCCGCAATGGTGAGATT
>CAYPUO010000064.1:0-5882 GCA_964413775.1 uncultured archaeon | reverse complement strand
TAGTTGCTCTGTTTCATATTCTTGGAGCTGAGGCGCTGCCACTAGTTCTGATGTCGCCAGTATTGTAAGATTGAGGTCAATTGAAGTTGTCGCATAGCCAAGCTCGTTTAACGTTACCATAACTAGGTGTGTCCCTCTGACCGCTTCTGGTTGAATGACAACTGAATAGAGCCCATTGCCTTGGTCAACCATTGTGAATGTAGAGCTGAGTAGGGTCGCAGATAAGTCCGCATCAAGTATTGGATTACCTAAGGAGTCGTTCGCGGTCACATTGAGGGTGACATTTGTCGCATAGTCTGTGGTTGCCTGAAGACCTGTCCACGATGCTTCCAGCGTGGGAGTATCCTCCAAAATGGACAGGTCCCTTAAGGTGGAGCGCGGAACATATCCGTTCGCGTCCGCAGATATATTCAGGTTCCAAGTACCGAGTCCGATGTCTGAAGCGGGGATTTCGGTGTACCACAGATGTGTGGATATGTTGTACTGCAAAGGAACTGTGTAGCTGCTATTGAACTCAACCTGTATGGCTCCAGAAGATATAGGACTCATACCATAGGAATAGTTGGCAGTAATCCGAAGAGTTTCAACGTAGGTCATACTGAGATCAGACGGAAGAACTGTGGCTGATAGGGAACTTCCTGTTTCGTCGGTCACAATCAGTTGGAGTGAGCTGTCTACTTGAGTTTCATGTCCCGATTTCCACGCAGTAACTGTAAGACTGACTGTCTTAGGAAGACCTGAAAAGTCTGTACCATTGAACTGGATTGTATAATTCATCCCCACGGGATCCCAGTGCATTGGCCAAGTTGTTGTGCCATCAGTCGCATTAACAGTGGCTCCTTGAATGGCAGTACCATCAGAAAGGTTGTACTGAACTGAGAGATGTGTGCTTTCGAGGTATGCGATGCTGTTGCTTTTTGGAGCTGACCACTCGGATGAGAGTGGAAGTGACTGATAGGTCAGGGATACGTCTATGGTGACTGTCTGATTTTCTATTCCATATCCTTCACCATATACCTGCACTTGGTGCTGTCCTGCAGTTTTTCCTCCCGTTAATATGTCCGCAGTCCAGGTGCCATTACCTAGATCATTCAAGGATACATTGGCGCCCGAATCGTAGGAATAGACTACAGTGGCATATGTGGCCGTAAGTTCGGTGGAGGTAAAGGTATCTGTGAAATCGATTCGGATTTCGAAACTGCCGCCCGTATAGATGAGAGCCGCTATTTGTGCACTGGCAGCTACTAGAGATGTTGGATAGTAAATCATCATATCTGCTTTCAGATAGCCCACTTCATAGCCGTTTGTCCAAAATGCTTCGATAGTATGTGTCCCGTTGCTTGTCGCCCACGAACCGACGTTTGATGAGTACGTAACGAATCCAGTTGCAACAGTTTTGTTTGCTGGCGTCCACACTGCCGCGCCCTCATACTGAACACTAAGATTAGTACTGCCGCTGGTTTCTGGGTTACTCAGCGAATCCTCTATCGTGAGAATAATGTTCACCAACGAATCTGCTCGGATTTTACTGGGCGCCTGTATATTGGTCAGGTAGTTGAATGCTGTATTGGTCAGAGTCCATGTTCCATTAGTCAAGCCGCTGCAGAGAACATAGGTCCCATAATTGGTGTATGTGCCGTAATCGACTGATGGATTTGTGCTATTGTAAAGCCCCGTTGGATTCCAGTCTGACGGAACGGATATGTTGAGAAACAGTGCACTAGGGTCCGGCAGAACTGGATAAGCTGCACTGAGAGTTACATTCCACTCTACTTGTGCCCCTGATGTGGGTACATTCCAAGTGGCTTGTGAGGCAATGTCGCGTGTGTACCAAAGAGTGAGATTATGATACATGGAAACGGACTGATTTGAGTCAATTGTGACGCTCTTGATGCCGTTATTGTCCACTAAGTCAATGGAGTTTCCAGCAAATGGAGTTGAGTTGGCTGCCAGCGATATCGATTCCGGGCTGCTAAATATCCTGGCCGTATTAGACGTTGTGTTCCAAGGAATATAGGTGTAATTGAGAAGGGCCTCGAGTGTTGTTATGTCATTAGACCAGGATGAGGTATCAGTGCTGTACCTTCTGGTCTGATATGCACCTTGGTTCGGCTCACTTTCCCAATCGATTTCTGGATATGCGTTTGCTCCAACTGTGTCCTTATGGAGGTTTCTGCCATCGAATATCACATAGTATTGAGTGTTTGCAGAGAGGTTTTCGCCGCCAGCAGTCACTGTCTTCCATGACATCCCTGTTTCATGGGGTTCAAGCACTTGAGAGGCAGTGACATTGGAATTGTTATCTGTATAGTTTGATCTCACCACTAGGTATGCTGTACCGCGGAGAGATGGAACATAGCTAGTACTGAAGTAATATACAGAGTAATTGACAAGTCTGCCGTCATAGGGCTGAAGGTAAAAGCCCTGAGCAAGCTGCGTATAGTAAGTATCAGCTACATACTCCTTAATGAAGAATGTTGAAACCGGGGAACTCGTGCTTCCGGCGACGTCTTTCTCCAAAGATGCTGTTAAGTTGGCCAATGTAATTGACACTTTTTGCAGGGTCCAACCTGGAATCTCATATGGAGTAAGGTCGATCGATGCCTGATGCAAAGCAGGATTAGAGTAGCTATTAAGAACATCAAGTCGAAGGTCAGATACATTCCGCATGATTAGTGAAGCAGTTTGCCGCGATATTCCGGTAGATGAGTATGACAAAGAATAGTCTGAGTCAGAGGTTTGCAGGGATGGTTGAGAACTGAACAGACCCGCAGTATTCTGCGTGAGATCAGTTCTAGGAAGTGATACTAGAATGAGAAAGATCACTATGAAGAGAATATTTCGTTTCAATGCTAAACCTCATCATTGTCTTCTTAGTAGGGCTTGAACCTCTATGCCTAGCTAGATTGCCCTTCTTCTTCATGGTTTCTCTTGCTAACCATAATCGTTCTCTACTAGCGTCTGCAACCTGAGATGCAGAGCTAGATATCACCCGGGGGTTGTGGAGTAGTAAGCAAAGTGATTATTTATAGATATCCTGAATCGACCACATCGAAAAATCGGCATTCTGTATTGCATTCGGCACTAATGCGCGTTATTCATGCTTGCTAAAGGACAGTTCTCTATTCCTGCCAACCTTGGTTTCTATGATTGTGCTCTCTGCCCTCAGGAGTTCTGCTACTATCTTCCGGGCTCGGGAGATGCTGATATTCAGCAAATCAGAAATCTCCTGACGCGTAAGTGGTTTGGCGGAATGTCTAAGCAAGTCAACCACTCTGGTTTTATCCGTTGCATTTGTTGGTGGCCTTCTTACGATCCGTTTGCCCGTAGCTAAGCTGACCGATGTTGCTATGCCAAGACCTGCTAGATAAGGCAAGTATGACTCAACTTGATCACTTGCGATTTCCATTGAACCGGAAAGGGCTTCTGTTGTGTCATGAATACTGAGCGATCCACCTGAAAGAATCTTAAAATCCGACAATATTGATGCAGTTTCAGCCTTAAGAGAGTCTGTGGATACTGATAGTACTGAGATGGCGTCGGTGGACAAACTCACGTGACGTCGCCGCTTTCTCATTAATACTATGACTACAGCGAATGATGCACAGCCTCCGACCACCAAAGAAACTGTTAGAGGCCCGGACAGTGGGAAGATGGGTTCTGTTGCTATCTGCTTAACGTTGATTACTTGAGCTTCAGATTCTGCTGACCAAGAGTCGATTTCACCTTCGTAGTGTGCTGATACTGACATCTCACTTGCGTCACTAGGAAGTGTGAGTGTTAGTGATGCAACCCCTGAGCTATTTGTTGTCTTTTGTATTGGTGTTTCTGTTGAAGAACCATTCAGGAAGCGTGTCGTTATGAGGAAGATTACGCTTCTCTGGTCCACCGGATCTGAACCATGTAGCAGAGTTGCGGCAACGGTAATCTGGCTGCCTTCGTGTGCCTCTTGTGGTGCCGTAATACTGAGTGTGTAGGTCATCTTTTCAAGGACATTCAGCATCAATGACTTCTCAGATTGAATGAAGTCAGGCACATCGGATTTGAGGCGAATCTCATACTCACCGGGTGCAATTTGGTCGCTGAGTGTAATAACTGCCGAGTACGTTCCTGAGAGAAGACTGTACGAGAGTTGATACTCTACTCCTTGAAATATCGCAGTGAGAGTACCCCATGTGACATTGGTTTGGTGATAGCTGTCAACAAGGTACGCAACTATCTGCACTGATTCTTGCTCATATTGACTGAGCGTCAGTTTGGATACTATCTCAATTGGAAGTGGCTTGACTGCGATAGCGTCTGTGATGGATATGTTCTCATAGCCATCGTATGCGAAACTGACTTGAAGAGAGTAGTTCCCAGAATGAATGGCATCACTAGATAATAGGAGCCTGTATAGTCCGGTTGGCTCGGCTGTCAACACATATGCCCCTGTCCAGTCAACCGATACTATTGCTCCCCCTATACTGTCGTTCGTCCGAGTGTCAACATATCGAATTTGAATCTCTAGAGTATCATTCACGTAGAGCCAGTTCCGTTCTGAAATTTCATGGTCTGTTGGAATGAGATGGATGCTCAGATTGAACTTGTAGCTCTGCGACTCGAATCCGAACGATGTTGTGTTGATGTGACATTCATAATTGCCAGAACTTATGGCATCGCCCTCAATTGCGAAAGACCAGTTCACCCCGTTCCATTGCGGGAGCACTGAGATGCCATTAACAAGAATCTCGGCAGCTCCGGATGGGACATCTGAACCATTTAGCATCACGTAGGAGATGCTGCCCGTAATTGCCCCGTCTGTATAGATAGTAGTATTGGAGTAACTGATGTTAAGCGACGTAAGTGTTTCATTCACGTAAAGGGTCAGAAGCAGAGTAGTTGAGTAGAACCAGCTTCCTGAAATCGTGACATCTACAGTATGGCTCCCCGGACTTAGGTAGGGTCCCAATGTTGTTGTGTATATGCCATTTCCTTTGTATTCAGCCTCTTGAGCCATTATTCCAACTTCAATGGAAACAGAGGCATCATCGACGGCCTGTCCTTCCGATGAATTGCATCTCACATCCAGTAGCTTTGACGAAACATAATCCGTTGTGGTAGACAGCCAACTGGTTGAGGTCTGCAGGGTGTCCCGATGAACTGTGAAGAGCTTAGACTCTGTCCCAGGCTGCTGTCCAGTTCTGTTTGCGAGTATGGTTGCATTCCAGACTCCAAGTGTTAAGTTAAAGCCTGTGAGCGTGATATGCCACTTCTGGTCGAGCGAACTGTAAACCAATGGATACGTTGTTGTTTCGTTAAGTGTCATTGTGACTGTTGCATCAAGTATTGGCAGATAGTTAGATGTGTAGATGACGGAGATATTGACATCATTGATAATGTTAACACTGCCGCTGAAGGGTTCCCATGTCACCAAGAATGAATTCGATGCTAGTGTCACATTCACTCCATACGTTGTGTTGGTGAACGCTTCATATCCGTATAGCCATGCACTGATATGGGCGTCATACACTCCCAACCCAATCTGGATGCCAGGTACCGATACGAACCATGAGCTCCCCGTGTAAGTAAGGTCATATGTCACACTATCAATGGTAAGGTTTACCCGCGCCGAATCAGGAACCTCACCTGATCCGAAGAGGTAGTGAATTGTAAGATTCAATCTCTGAGTGTACTGAACGGTGACATTGAAGGGTTGCCACTCAATGTATGACACACCTGTCTGGACGGCTTTGACAAGAATGACTGTGGCATTCTCTTGGTATTCGTAGCCATATGCCCAAGCTCTGACGAGAATGCTGTGAGCCCCCAAGTCAAGGAGCATTCCTGTCAGGTTTGCTATCCATGTATTTCCTGTGGTGTTAAGAGGTAGTGTTGCTAAC
>CAYPUO010000063.1:6500-9276 GCA_964413775.1 uncultured archaeon | reverse complement strand
GTCATGAGCAGTCTTTTGAGCCTCGCTTTCATGTCCGCTTGGACCGAAGGCGTTGCATAGGTCTTCTAGGAACTTAATATTCATCTTATCAGCCATAGGGCATCACATCTTTTTGTGTACTATCTGATGCCGTGGAGGAAAAGACCCACATCTATAGTGTGTTTTGGTAGGAGAAAAATGCCACAGAAACTACGAGATTGTGGCCTGCGCAAGCATTCTAAACGCTTGGTCGATGTTCTGTCCGGTGAGCGCACTTGTTTCCAGATATCCAACAAGGTTGTTCTCCCTAACAAAGTCCCGTGCCATCTGCTCGGTGATTACTCTCTCGTCTACAAGGTCGACTTTGTTGGCAAGTAACACAATTGGGATTGTACCGTCAAGCGCAGCCTCTGCTTCGTTAATCCATTTCGGGAGGTCTTTCCATGTGTGCTTTCTGGTAACATCAAAGACTAAGAGTGCGCCTTTGGATCCCTTGTAGTAGCTTGTCCGGATGAAATCAAACCGCTGCTGTCCAGCAAGGTCCCACACGAGAAGCTTGACCCTGATATCGCTTCCGTTACGGCCTTTTACAGCCACAGTCTTCACTGCGAACTGACTGCCTATTGTCACAATGTACTGCTCAGAAAACTTCTGCGTTAGAAACCGATTGACGATAGCAGTCTTTCCACTACCGCCTGCACCAATCATGCATACCTTTCTCATGTAGTCAAAAGATTCGCTCATTAGTAATGGTTCCTCATATTCGCTGAATGGTATGATTCGCTAGTTCTGCAATCTAATCTCGTACTTACTCTGGACAAGTAATCAGACCTTATTTAGCCTTTTTCGGACTGGATACCTGAACATAAGGCGCGCCTTTGCAGTATATCAGGACAGTCTTCGAAGGAATTATATCAGGTTAAACGGACCTCAACTCATTCTCGGAGGCCTATTCGACAGATGGAGCTAATAACTGTCAAGATGAGTGAAATCTATGTGAATGGACTTGATAGACTCGTCGAACTTGGCATGTACCCCTCGCGCAGTGAAGCGATAAGAGTAGCTATTAGAGACCTGCTCATGAAGGAGTTGTGGCCACAAGAAGGCCTCCCAGGTCGGCTTAACAGCGACGAGCTGCCCACTGAATAGAGCTGCAAATGTAGATAAAGACACGAAACACAGATTAAGCTACACTGGAGCTTGGCAGTAGACACGCTCCAAAGGAGGATGGATGAAACTGAACCTTAGGATTCTATTCAAGAGCTTCCGATTTGCATTCCGCGCCAGAAGACGAGTAGTCTTCTTTATGATCATCTATGCAATTCTGTACATCTATGTTGCGCGTGGTCTCTATAATCCAACCATGGCAACACCATCACTACTGATGGCGTTTATTGTAGCTACAATCTATGCAATACTGATCGCGCAGTTCAGACGTAGAGATATTGCCATACTGAAATGTGTGTCTTGGAGCAATTCTGAGATAATGCTCCTCTTGATTGGAGAGGTAATTCTTGTTTCATTCACATCATTCCTAATTGTCTTTCAGGTGAGTGTTGAGATACTAGGTCTAATGACATATTTCGGTGCGATAGGAACTGCACTCTTCAGCAGCATCTATGCAATGATTGCTATTGATGCTGGACCCATGGCGATAACTCTGTTCTACATCGTTATACTTCAGATCCCAGGATTGGCACTCGCAGTATGGAGAGCAATGCATATTCCGCCAATGCGTGCACTAAGGGAGGAGTGATAGAATGACAAATCCCATCATTAGACTAGAAGGAGTGAACAAGGAGTATGGCAAAGGGAAGAATACCGTTGCTGCCCTTAAGAACATTAATCTTGAAATTACACCAGGTGAGTTTCTTGCTGTGGTCGGGCCCTCTGGCTGTGGCAAGAGCACCTTGCTCCATGTAATGGCGGGCCTTGAGCAGCCATCCGACGGGAGGATTTTGCTTGATGGTGTTGACGTCACTCTAATCAGTGAGCGCGACCTCCCGAAGGTGAGAGCTCAGAAGATAGGCTTTGTTTTCCAGTCTTTCTTGCTCATTGACGACTTGACCTGCTATGAGAACATAGAAGCTGTTTTGTGGCCAATCGAGGAATACAACAGAGCAAAGCAAGAAGCGATGACCCTTGATGTCCTGAGAGAAGTCGATATGCTTGAGAGGAGGGATCATAGACCAATGCAGCTGAGCGGTGGTGAACAGCAGCGGGTCGCCATTGCTAGAGCCCTTGTCAACAACCCTCCAATTCTCTTCTGCGACGAGCCAACTGGTAATCTGGATACAAATACAGGTGAAACAATCATGAAGCTAATCGCGCGCCTGAACCGAGACAGAAAAATGACTGTTATCCTAGTTACGCACAATGAAGAACTGACCAAGTACGCGAAGCGAATTGTACGCATGAGGGACGGAGCAATAACATCCGTTAAATAGGGGACGCCAATGGGCGGCCCTCCTTATCTTCTCTAGCCAAAGCTTTAGATGATAACTCACTGTTGTAACATACTATTTGGAGTGCCCATGAAAAATGGAAAAGGCAGAGTGCGACAAGCTACTGCAAAGAGCTGAGGATGCAGCGAAGAAAGGCAATAATGACACAGCAGCAGACCTGTTCCTTTCGGCTGCTCAGTGTTGGCTACGCTGGGAGTTCTTCTCAAGAGCAGCTCAAGCATACGAAAGGTCATACGAGCATGCAATGTTAGCACACAGGTACTCAGAGGCCGCAGAGTCAATGAAAGCAGCAGGCCATTGCTGGATTCGTCAGAGTGAGCATGAGAAATTTG
>CAYPUO010000063.1:0-6490 GCA_964413775.1 uncultured archaeon | reverse complement strand
ATTTGAGATTGATTACCAGATAGCATCTGAAGCATACATCTATGCGGCGGAGGAGGAGAAGGATCCAACTCTTTTCATGGATGGAGCATTCTGTGCAATCGTCGGAGGAGACCTGGACCTATCACGTCAACTGATACATGCCGCTGCAGAAACAACAAAGGGAAAAATGAAGGAACTCATCAACCTGTCCTTGATGCTGATTGAGTATAATTTTGGTGATGCCGATACGTATATCGAAACGGCATTGGTCAAGATACTGGACAAAGAGGGAGTTGGGAATATCAAAGACATGTTCCTTCTTGCGTTTGCAGGCTTTGTCAGATCCTCTCTCGAATCTGAGGTTGCAGTGAGCGTGAAGAGCCTAGCCGAGAGCACAGGACTTGATATTGGCAAGACCAAGAGATATGTCGAGAGAGGGATCGAGCGCGGGCAGATTCCTGCCTATTTTGATCCAGACGGCCTTGAGCTTATTCTGGACAGTGATAGGTTTGACACCTCAGACCTACAGAGAAGAAAGCGGCCGATTCTAAGTAGAGACCTAAAGGATCCAGGTGCTTGGGATACGGACTTGGATGGCTAGGGCCATTTTGGGCTCCTTCATGGATGATAGTCCACGCATGCAACATTAAAATTCAGAAAAAAGCTCCATACCGATGCTTCAGTTCACTCTGAGAGCAACTAGATAGGTATTTAGCAGAAAGCATTTTTAGTACGATTGCTTTCACATGCTACTTGCCTGACAGTATGGTGTTATTGATGAACGAAGGGCTAAAATGGCTGCAGTGTCCTGTCTGCAAGGAAACAATCTCTTGGCAGCTCCCAACCGACTCCCTGAAGACAGTACAGAGATTCCCTGCAGCGATTGTCATCAAGCACAAGGACCACTATCTCATATGCTACATTGACAGCCATTATCAGCTGGCAGACACAGAAGCAGCAACAGCCTTTGTCGAAGGAAATTCAAAGAGATAGAACTCTATTTTTTGGACTCAAGATTATTATCAAGTGCCCACTCCAACACCTGTGAAGCTTGAGTACTTGAGATTCCCCAAACCTGCAGTTTTGTAATCAATTCTCTAATGCCATGCACCCAGTCATTCAAGAGGTCCCTGATTCTGGAAACGAAGTTTGTATCTTCAGAGTTTCTGAGAATCGGCAGAAGCTTGCTGACAAGACTCTGCGACAGGACAAGGATAGTTTCCAACCGCGCAATCCATTCTTCCCGAGGTAGCCCAGTTAGTGTCTGTGCAACTGATAGATGATAATCATACTGCGTGGCGAAGTATCTTAGCCGCCAGCTCAAGAACTCAACAATCAGCGTTCTGTGAGCGTCGCTAGGTGCAGTCCGCATGAGAAGCAACAGGAATCGCTCGGTCATTTCATCTGCCGATTGACTTGCGTCGTAGAATTGAGCCATTGCCTGTTGATAGTTTTCACTAAGGAGGCTTTCCTCAGCGTCACGTGCCGCATTCTTGAACCTCTGAATGATCGCTTTGGTTGAGTTCAAGTCATAGTCTTCGTGCATCGCTGATACATATCTCCTTCATTGAATCTAAGAAACTTCCTCAAGGTAAATCGTTTCGACCTCTAAAACGACATCGAGCTTACGTAGCCAAGCAACAAACTCTTCAACCTTACTTTCTTCTTTCACGTGAAAATACCCCTCCCATATGCAGGACTCTTCCAATGGACAGAAACCTGTAGAGTGCAGCAGTCTTAGACCTGTCTTTCGGATTTGCTCGTACACCTCACGAGAGGCCTGTGTAAATGCATTCAGATTTAAAGACGCTCTAACCTGCACTGTGTAGCCATCGTCCAAAGGAATGACCCGCAAGAACCCGCTCCTGGACCTGACTATGAGGACGTGAGAGCCATTTTGAATACCCGAAGCCTTCAGATGTGCCTGTATAGAGATCGCGCCCTCTGTGACAATGGAGATTGATCCACTAGTGAGTTCCTTCATCTTTTCCAACCCGTGAGTTCAAGCAAAGTGTCAGTTCCAAACGCAGTAATAGTGTATGTATTATTCCTGGTCCGAATCAGCGACAGATGCTCCATTAATGGAATCTTAACGTCAAGACATGCCTTCGTAATCGTACTAAGCCTCATAATCTCCTCACTATTTATGCACCCTTGAGAAATGAGCCCCAGGATTTCAATCCCAAGTTCACCTAGGAGATTGCCGGCTGTGACAGCGTCGATGCTGGTTCGGTTTATTCCAGTATCTGATGATTCCATGTCGATAATCCTTGGGTTCCTGTACGGAAAAAGAAAGCTATGATGTCCTACTCAATCTGCATTGATTTCTAGACTGGAGGCATGTTCCGAACTTTGAAATCTTCAGTTGCATTCAGCCAGTCAACGAACTCCGTTCCTGGAGGCTGCTGCTCGTATAGGTCCTTTCTTCTTGCTTCAAGATGCTGAGAATTAGTGCCATCTAATTCAGCCATAGAGCAAATGCGGTTGCCCGATTCTTTCGCAACTCTCTGGATGGGCGAAATCCAGTCACACCAAGAATCGTCTCGAAGCATATGATGGTCTATTACCAGGACTCCGATTTCTGCGGCTAGCGCCGATAGCGAAAAGAGCGCGTCTTGGCGGTCCTTCAGTGAATAGCCGCTGAGATAGAGAGGAGGACCGCCCACTATTGCTAGTTGAGCATCAACACTTACGAGATAACTCAGTGCCTTGCGGCTAGTAGGACCCTGTACATCAGGTGCATAGATGACTTTGAAATCAGCATACTCAACCGTTGCGGCAACAACGTAGCCAAGCTTACTTCCATCATGACCATGAGGAAGGGGAGGAGAGAATGTAATCGTAGTGTTTCCATAAGTGAATTGATTCGCGTCTGCAACCATGATATTCGAAATCTCATGTAGGTCCTTTTGGAAGTAGTAGGCTCGTCTTCGCTGCGATGCGTTGATATCCGACCTTCCGTCTTTTGCTAGAATCGTCTTTGCTCCAAAGACAGCCAATCTATCTTCCTTGGTACTAAAGTTGTAGTGCCAGTTGGTTACGCCTGGACGAATGTGGTCGAAATGATAGTGCGATACTGTTAGAATGTCCGCATCCTCAGCATTCAATCTGATTCTTTGGAGAGCAGCGTCCAACGCCTTGTATCCCACTGGCTGGGGGGCATATGGGGGGCGGTATGCCAGTGCTGCAGAGGGATCAAGGACTATCTTGATGTCGGGAGTTTCTATCTTTGTGCATAGCGATCGGACACCCATGCTCTCAGCCGCCAAGGGTGTGACTTCTATCTCTCCTATTATCAAGTGATAACCTCTCGATAGTAGCTGAGCGCGTACCTGCCATCATGTTGTATCAACTCAGCCTCGTGATATGCAAGATTCCGAGACTCAGAACCGACAAACCGGGTGAACATCTCATAATCAGATGGTAAAATGGAATCCTTCAGCGAGCGAACTTGCTCAAGACTATACAGAGCTAGAGTGCCTTCCCTGTGCTGGTTAATGTGTGACGAAATTGAAGCCATGCCTACAAAGATAAGGAAATGCGATACGAGCGACCCCTGTGGTCCGACAAGCCTCTCAGATACAACTCCCTTGAGATGATAGTTCTCCAATTCCTTTGTACCACTCTCTTCCATGGCTTCTCGTATTGCCGCAGAGGGTATATGCTCCCCTACATTCACTTTTCCGCCAACAAGACTCCAGAGATTTTCATATGGAGGGTTTCTTCGCTTGAGGAACAGGAATTTATCCCCCTGCTTCAAGATAGTTATAGCGATAGCAACCAGCTGCGTCATGGACCTCACTCCTGTCAGGAGAGTGTTGACTCTTACTCATGCACCAGTATAAACATACGTCATTGACTGTAAGGCCAACATTCATAGCATGCTCTGAAGAAGCAGATAATAGTGAAGCAATGTGCACTGGAGATTGGACCCTTCTATTCGCGAAGCCCTTCTTGCTGAGATAACCCCTACAGAGGATGAGATTGAAAGACAAAAGAGAGCGATTGATGAGTTGACGTCCGCACTAGTGTCCTCAGCAGGAAGCCGCAAGGATAGTTATTCGTTCATTCAACCCCAGGGCTCAACTGGAAAAAAGCAGACCCAACTACGAGGAGCCAGTGATATCGCCCTCTTCGTTGCTCTCAAGCCAGAGGAGTTTCAAGACATACTATCCAAGCCAGCCAAAGAGCGACATACTGCACTTGACAAGGCCCTGGAGGGGATGGTTGACTCATGGTTTATCCCTGCTCTACACGGCATCGGCATTTCAGAACTGCAGAAAACCTACAGCCAACACCCCTATCTCTCAGCCAAGTATCTGGGAAATGAGATTGATGTGCTGGTGTGTTTTGATTTAACTACGCAGAGAATTGCAGAAAAAGGACCAATAACTGCGGTTGACAGGACCGTCCATCATTCAGAGTACATTGCAAACCGCCTGAATGCTCAGCTCCGTGAAGATGTTAGGCTCCTGAAATCATTTGTAAGGGCTGCACATGCCTATGGAGACACCTGCGCAGTTGGGCACATGGGATTTACAGGAGTTTCCCTGGAAATGCTTGTTGTGCACAATTCGGGACTCATGGGTGCACTGGAAGGTATCAGTGATTTGCAGGACACCCCGCTTGATCCACTCGGAAGATCATATGATGAACTCAAAGACATACCGGGTTTCAAGGATGACTTTATCTTCATCATCGACCCAACTGATACGAATCGGAATATTGCATCTAGCTTCTCCAAAAGAGCATACGAATGGGTGAAGACGAGGATAGGCCAGTTGGACAGGGACCAAATTCGATCTGACGAGATAGTCGATAGGTTTCTTGAACAGCCGATTCCCGTAACGCCACTACCCAATAGCATTGACTGCCATGCATTTGCCTATGAGTTTTTTTCTTCGGGAGACCTTCACTATACTGTGGTCAGAGACAAGCTGTACAGACTCGGGAAAATGATCTCAAGGGTCCTTGAGCACGAAAGGACCGGCGAGAAACGATTTGGTAGGGCAGCATTCGAGGTGTACTTCGAAAAGAAAATCTTCGCGTTAGGATTTCTGGTCGAAGAACCATCAATCTCTGAAACATATGCAAGGAGGGGTCCTCCGGTAGACATAGATGCCGCTCAGGAATTCATGAAGAAACACAAGGCCGCTTACGAGAAAGATGGACACCTCTGGGTAGATAGACCACGTAAGTGGACTCATCCGGATGGATTGATTACGAACCTAATCGATGATCGCCTTCCAAGAGGCTTGGAACCCATGCCTGAGCTGACGGATGTTGGAAGACGCCTCCTAAACACACTCTACTTGTATATTCTACCTATGGAAGAGTTCCCTCTGAAACCAAGAGTTTAATCTGGATTGTACGGACGGTTATTAGGGATGATATTTGAAAACTCAGCAGATTGCACTAGTGACTCATCCGAAATCACACCTACATATGCCGCCTTATTCGAAACCGAATCTGGAAGCATTTGAGGCTCCAATACGGGTTCAAATGGCTGAAAGATTTCTGGACCTGGATCCCACCACAAAAAGCTATGAGCGGCTAAAAGCTCCAAAGGCAAATCATGACGATATCCTTAGGGTTCACTCTGCCTACCTACTTGATACGGTCCGACTTCTGTCAGACTTTGGTGGAGGCTACCTCGGTGAATCAGCACAAGCAAGCCCGGGCTTATATCAGAGTGCATTGGCGGCAGCGGGAGGTGCAATCCTTGCCGCAGAACACTCCGTTGAAAAGAATAGGGTACATACCTTCTCCCTCCTAAGGCCGCCTGGGCACCACGCTACGAAGTCTAGTCCAGGTGGACTCTGCTTCTTCAATAATATCGCCATAGCAGTGATGAGGGCAAAGGAAATCCATGGGATTGAGCGCACATCGATTATTGATTTTGATGAGCACTTTGGAAATGGCACTGCTGAAATATTCTATAATGATTCCTCAGTGCAATACATCAGCATTCACGACTTCGACTTCGAAAACTTCGAAATAGGGCACTACAAGGAGCTCGGGTTTGGGGACGCATTAGGAAAGAACATCAACATACCCCTACTCGATGGCGCGTCAGATACTGTGTATAAGGCCGCTTTCGAGAGGGTTGTTGTTCCGAGCTTAAGATCATTCAGGCCCCAGCTTATCGCCATTTCAGCAGGTTTTGATTCTCACTATGCAGACCCAGTTGGAAACATGAACATCGACAGCTCCACCTATTGGGAGATAGGCAAGGTAATCAATCAAATCAGCGGCGAGCTAGAACCTCAAGGAGCGTTCTCGGTTCTGGAAGGGGGATATAATCCTCTTGCGATAGGTCCGTCCATTGCCTCCTACTTGATTGGGCTCGCTGGGGGTGAGAAACCGAGCTACGACGACCAAATAGAGAGGGAGGACACCGAGGCACTTGACGATGCAAACATGCAAATCCTAGATGATGTGGTTGCAGAGTTGAGCAGATTCTGGTAGAAGAGAGCCGTCTTATGAACAAGATTTTAAGGCTTCGTCATGA
>CAYPUO010000062.1:0-9298 GCA_964413775.1 uncultured archaeon | reverse complement strand
GCACCAGACAGAGTGACGAGATAGAAAGCTAAGAGAGATGGAGTTGTCAGTGTAATGACAAACTGATTAAACATCATCCTCAGTTCATTTCTCACTAGCATTGGCGTCTTGATACTCATTCGCGTCACTCCTCTGGAATTCCGCCTGTGAGCATTAGAAACACTTCTTCCAGATTAGAAGCACCAGGATTCGCTTTCTTCAATTCATCGATAGTTCCCTTGCCGACGACAATTCCGTGGTTCATTATGACGAACCTATCGCACAGACCTTCTGCTACCTCCAAGATATGCGTCGAAACTAGTATCGCAGAGCCTTCCTTCTTGAGCTCTCGCAACAGGGACTTAAGCGACCATGCCCCTCTCGGATCTAGCCCATAGATTGGCTCATCCAACGCAAGTATGAAGGGTGGCTCTCTCACAAAAATGCCAGCCAAAAGAGTACGTTGGAGGTTTCCTTTGGACAGTGTGCCTATGTAGGAATTTAGGAACTCGTCGAGCTGGAAACGGCTCACAAACTCCCGTATTCGCAGCAATGCATCGACACGCGGAACATTGTAGATACGCGAAATGAATGTCAGATACTCTACTACTCTTAGACTCGGATAGCAAGTTGGTCGCTCAGGGATGTATCCTATTCTCATCTTTGCTTTGAGAGGGCTCTTCTGGATATCAAACCCATCAATTCGCGAAACGCCAGCTGTGGGTTTGATTATGCCTGTGAGGGCTCGAAGCGTTGTTGTTTTCCCGGCGCCATTTGGGCCAACGAGACCGACAATCTCTCCAGGACTGACTTGCAGATCCAAACTGGAGACAGCGACCTTTCTACCAAACTCCTTCCGCAAGCCTCGTAAATCGATGGCTGGCACACCCAGTTTGTAAACAGGTTCTTTGGTGACAAGGCCCTTATGGAAATTCAGGGTATCTATCAGATCCTTCTCTATCGATGACCGACTCATATGGCGCTGAGTGAGTGGCACGCCAAGCTCCTGTGCGAGGCGCACGAGCTCTGGTCCGGTCATTTCTCTGATTATATCTTGGTTGTCAGTCAAAGATCATATCACACTCCGTAGAATCCCATGACAGTCTGCTGTATCATTGTTCGCTGCTCTCCTCTTTTTTCAGTTCAGTTGCTTCGTTATCTGTGCGGTCTAGAGTGTCCTCTGATTCACTTTGGCGCCTGAACATGGATCGTAGCATATATCTGACTGGAATTGTTACATGCTCAGGTCTTCGCATTGTTTCCTCCACAATACCTACAGGTGCGCTTGCTTTTTCAGTCTGTCGCACGATAAGTACGGCCGCGATTTGAAGTAGTGGTAGTGGAATACCGTAGATTGATGTGTCAGTGAAGAGTGTAACAAAGGAATAGAACAGTGGTGGAATGATAGAAACAAAACCCATGAGAATGAAGGTTCTTCGCTTTACTCTTCCTTCAAGGTAGAGAATCAGGATGATAAACAGCAATATGTTCGTAATCATCCCGAAGAGCACTAGCGTTGTCACCTGCACTCCACATATGAAGAATAAAATGTGAAGTAACACCCAGTTTGCGGACATGGCTGCACCTATGTCAAGCCTGTAGAATGTTGAGAAGAGCTGAAGACTTGGATTTGGAGATAAACTGACAAATACCATAGTGGGCAGCAAGAGGAGGAGGAGACATAGCGAGCCGGCCACAGAACTCGGGAGCAATGCCTTTACCTTGGCAAGTGCACCAATTGCCTCGTGCGAGCCCAGTCTGGCTCTAATCTGCTTCGCACTTAGATCCTTCATGGCGGGATACAGCACATAGAACACAATTACCAGAATCCCAAAACCTGGAAGGAATTGCAGATTAGGAGATGACACAGGTAATGGATCCAGCTGATAGGTAGTGTAGAATGCAGGGGCATCCACAATCAACAGGACAACTGCAGTCAATACTGCTGTGATTGCATACAAGCTTTCGAGCGATTCACCTTCTGCACGATGCGTTCGCCTATAAGAGAGGTATAGCGAGGGAACTAACACAAGAATGAGATTCACTGCAGCAATTGCCGACACAGGATTCAGAGCGATGGATGATGATCCTGAAGAGAAGACAAAGAAGATGCTCTTAATTTGGAGCGCGCCTGCAGTTGTGTTTCCATTAATGGCAATACTATATGGGATTACCATTATGACAAAGAGACCAACAAAGGCTCTAGCCCAGTAATCAGCACGAAACCTTCCCAACAATCTTACTTCACTACTCGCATGAACTCGAAAACACTATTACACAAAAGGTTGATGCATAGCGCTTTATTGCCCTACACCAGCCCGAACGAAGTAATCGAGGTCAACATGAACTCTCTTTTCGAGCTTCAATTCATAGTCCACAAGTCTGCAGCTCAATGCATATACCTCCACTCCAGCAGTACACGCCCCTCGGAGAGTATTGGCGAAATCAGGATCAGTAGGGTCATTTGGCGAGAACAGTGAGGCATCCGGTCGCTGAATGACGAATACAACCGCAGCCCGTTCAGCAATGGTTTCCGACAATGCTCTTGCCAGAGAACGAACATGGCGAGCACCCCTAATTGTGGGAGCATCAGGAAAACGAGCATGACCATTCTCAACTAGTGTGCATGACTTTACTTCAATAAACGCTATCCCACCATCCCTTTCAAGCTTGAAATCGAATCTGCCTTCATATAGCCTTGGTTCAGGAATGACTCGTGTGTACCCCTTGAACTCGTCGAACCCCTGGCCTGTAAGTAGCTGCTTCATAAAACGGTTCGGAAGGAGCGAATCAACTGATACAAGCACTCCATTGTATTCAACGGCAATCATGTCGAATGCTGTCTTTCTGTTACTTCCATATGCTCTTCTGATGATGACCTCGCGGCCAGGAACCATTAGCTCGTACATACGTCCGGGATTAGGAATGAAGACATCAGTCAATTTGCCATCCAGAATCACGCGGCCCAAAAAACGATTAGCGCGCTCGACAAACTCACATGAATGGATATCAGAGTAATCTACCACAGCTGGTCCCCGATTAGCTATCTTGGTCACTTTCTTTGATGACGGATGCTTGTGATGTCACCAAATGATATCCAAATTAATTTAAAAACACGGTTAATACATACTATCATCATCAGAAATGTGGGCATTTGGAATGAAACTGGATGGCAATAGAAGTACTTCTTGTTGACGATGACGAAAACACCCTAAATATCGCGTCCACCTATCTTAGGCGAGATGACCCCATCTTCCAGATTGCCACATCTGTTTCGGCAGAGGAAGCTATGAGCATCCTTAAAGAAAAAGAGTTTGATGTAGTGATATCAGACTATGAAATGCCAAACGGGAAAAGCGGTCTTGAATTCTTGGAGGCTGTGAAGGCCCAGAGACCTAACATGCCCTTTATCATCTTCACAGGAAGAGGGAGAGAAGAAGTTGCAATAAGAGCTCTGAATTTGGGGGCAGACTCGTATGTCACAAAGGGTGGGGATGCAAAGATTGTCTATGCGGAGCTTGCTCATACAATACGTTCTGTTGTGGCTCATAGAAGAGCGGAGCTAGCTCTACAGGAGAGTGACGCAAGATTCAGGGCTGCATTTGATGGCGCAGCGATTGGGATGGCGCTTGTGGAATTCAACAGCAAGATTCTGGATTGCAATCAAGCTCTCTGTCAGATGTTAGGCTATACAAAAGATGAAATCAAAGCAATGGCATTTGCAGAGTTCACACATCCTGACGATCTAGGTAAAGTTCCTCAAGTCATTGATGGAAAATTCGAGAATGGCAAGAGTACTGTCCAACTTGAGAAAAGATATCTTCACAAGAGCGGTCACATAGTCTATACGTTCGTCAGCTCATCGATAGCATACAATGAGCACGACGAACCCATATACTTCATATCTCAATTTCAGGATGTGACCGAACAGCGGGTAGCAAGAGATGCATTAGCAATATCTGAAGCGAACTATCGTAACTTGGTCGAGAATAGCCTACAGAACTATGCAATAATACAGGATGGCAGATACGTTTACGTAAACCAGCCTTTTGCGGATACTCTTGGACTCGCACGTGATGAGATCCTTTCTCTGACGGCCGAAGAAGTGTGGAAACATGTTCACCCTGATGATGTTGTACTCCTAAGAAAGAGAGATAGGCAGCTCCAAGAAACAGCAGAGGCAGTCCCGAAGAGCGAGTTCAGATACATTCGGCCAAACGGGGAGATCAGATGGGTAGAAGGATTCATCCAGCCTACTGAGTACGATGGTAGACCTGCAACTCAGATTGTAGAAATCGACATAACAGAGCGAAAACTAGCGGATGATGCGCTTCGAAGTAACCAAGAGAGCTTGTCCAGACAGAAAGAGGAGCTCTCAGAGTTTGCTGCAGTCATGAGCCACGACCTCCGGCAGTTACTACATAACGCACTTCTGTTCGCAGAGCTCCTTCAGGAGGAGTATGCTCAGGAGCACATAAGCGGAATTACGGATATGCTAATGAATGCCCAAGAAATCCTGAAGAACTCGCTCGCACTAGCAGAAGCTGGAAGGATTATCGGAGAGGTTGAAGAGGTGGACTTGGGCAAGCTCGTGGACGAGGTGGCGAATCGAGAATTGAATGAGCAGGCCATCGTCAGTCATGACAAGCTGCCAACCATCCTCTGTGATCGACTCAAAATGGCACAGATTCTCTCTAACCTGTTTCGAAATGCAATCGAGCATGGCGACGCGAAGCATATAGAGATTATTGCGAAACGAGAGAAGAACCAACTGGAAATACTGGTGTCGAACGACGGCCATCCAATTCCTGAGGAATTGCGCGATAAGGTATTCAAAGCACAGGCATCTAGGGTCGAGGGGAGAGGTCTTGGACTAATGATTGTGAGCAAGCTTGTTGATGCGCACGGATGGAGAATTCACCTCGATTCATCAGAGATAACCACCTTCAGGATAACGATTCCTCAGAAGGCTTGAGAAGCCGCAGTCTAGAGATAGTCTGTGATATTGGCCTGCAAAGATGCTTCTTCCAGACTTGACACCTTGACGCCAATCAAACGAATGGATGACTTCTGGTCGCTCCTCTGGTCAAAGATGCCGAGAGCCATCTTCTCTAGAAGGTTGGAGTCATTGGTGGCCACAGGGATGCTCCTACTCCTCTGGATCGTTGAGTAGTTATGGTAGCGAATCTTGACAGTGACTGTCCTGAAGTAGAGAGATTTCTGTGCCAGCCTATCGCCAATGCGACGAGACATCTCTGCAATGGTGTCACGAAGGTGTTTCACATCGTCCGGTTCAACATCCTCCATGAAGGTTCGGTCCTTGCTAATCGACTTCCTAATTCGAGGGCCGTTGTCTATGAGTGGCCTATCATCTATGCCGAGAGCACGGTTATGTAGCCAGGGGGCGCCTCTACCCATGATTGACCAGAGCTCAGGAATGGACATCTCCTGAATCTGACTTAGAACCTCAATCCCGTATTGCTTAAGGTGACCTGCAGTTTTTGCTCCAACACCATTCAGTACTTGTACATTCAGCGGAGCCAAGAATCTGGCAATGTCATCTGGATGTGGGCCAATTAGTGCAACACCATTCGGCTTTTTCGTGCCGGTGGCAACCTTCGCAACAGACATGTTCGGGGCTATACCTATCGAGCATGGCAAAAGGGTTTCATACTTGATTGCACGCTGAATCTCTTGCGCCATCTGTATGGGTGATGAGTAGTCAAGCACACCCTCAGTCACCTCAATGTATGCCTCATCGATGCTTGCACGGCGCACTCTCCTACCGTCCGCATACCTTGAGAGCACTGCCATGAACTCATCGCTTGCCTCACCATAATTAGATAATTCTCCAGTTACGAATACTGCCTCAGGACACAAACGGTATGCCTTCGAAACTGGCATTCCAGACCTAATACCATATGCTCGTGCCTCATAAGACACAGCTCTCACCACTCCGCGACCGGTCCCCTCTCTAGGGTCATGACCGACGCAGACTGGCTGGCCAACGAATTCCGGATGTATCCGATATTGCTCAACAGAGGCAAAGAATGCATCCATGTCAACATGCATGATCCAACGCTGCATAGGAAGACCAAGCTAGTGAGCACCCACCACTCCTAGTACTTTTCCAGCCCTCTCCATTGGCTTGAGAGAACATGAACATAGTGGAGGGGTATCCGAATCTAATGAGAACTTCCTACGTGGAGTACTGCTCAAAGAACCTGTCTAGGTCAACATTCCCTCCGCTAATGATGACGCCAGTGCGAGCTCCCTGCCACTCGTTAGCGCTTTTCAGCATACCAGCGAGGGAAACTGCACCAGAGGGTTCCACAACCAGCTTCATCCGTTCCCATAGGAGTCTCATGGCATTCACAATTTCGCTCTCGGAAACAGTCACAATCTTGTCAACATTCTGTCTGATGATTCCGAAGGTGATATCGCCCAGATTTGTCCTTAGCCCGTCGGCAATAGTATCAGGGTTGACACTTGGGTAGATTTTGCCATCTCTTAGAGATCTGTAGGCGTCATCAGCGTTCTCGGGTTCGCAGCCAATGACGTGTGTGCCTGTTGAATATCCTTTCACCGCAATCGAAGTGCCGCTCAGTAAACCACCCCCGCCAACAGGTGCGAAGACAGCATCGAGAGGAGATGCCTCTTGCATGAGTTCTAGTGCAGCAGTCCCTGCTCCTGCAATGATGCGCTCATCGTTGTACGGATGAACAAGAGTATAGCCGTTCTCTTTCACAAGTCTAGTGGCAGTTTCAACGCGGCTGTTCACCGTCGGCTCACAAAAGATGATCTCTGCACCATATCCGCGGGTCGCCTCCACCTTAACTCGAGGAGAGTTGTTGGGCATGACGATAGTCGCCTTAACGCTTAATAATTTTGCCGCTAGAGATAGCGCCTGAGCATGGTTGCCAGATGAATGGGTCACGACTCCACGTGCCTTCTCGTCTTCTGAGAGCATGGAAACCGCATTCAGGGCACCTCTGAACTTGAAGGCCCCAACACGCTGGAAATTCTCACACTTGAAGTGTACAGAACTCCTACTCATTCCGTCAATCGTTGTAGAAGTCATCACTGGCGTATGAATGATATGTTGTTGGATTCTAGTATGAGCTAATTGTACGTCTTCGAAAGTGACCATACTCTGAGCGTTGGCCACCGTCCTGAAAAAGGTAGTGAAACCTAGAGATTATCGTGGATGAAGGCCAATGCTATTGCGAGGTCTTCCCGTGTATCTAACTCCAGAATCACCGGACCCTGAAACTTCATTGATCTGAGCTCTCGCAGGACACCCTTGAGATCCGAATTTCCCGTGCCAAGAGTCATGTGAGAGTCAGACGAGCCATCATTGTCGTGAAGATGGACCTCCCAGAGGTAAGGCTTCATCGTTCGAACATATGCAGGGAGGTTAATGCTCGCGGTATTCGCGTGACCAGTATCGACGACCGCGACAACATCGTAGTCTGCATACTCCTGGACAACATCAAAGTGCTCATCTGGATAGAGTATTATTTCTCGGTCAGTGCCTAGCTGTTTGTTCTCCACACCAATCTTAATGCCTCGGTCATGGGCATACATTGCCAGCTCAAGTAAGCTAGCCCTGAACCTCTGCACGGCATCCTCGTAGCGATGGATCTGATGAATTGAGCAAACGCCACCATGGATAACAATAATCGGCGATTCAATATCAACGGCGAAGTCTATGCAGTACTTCATGATTTCTAGCGATCCTCTTCGAATGCTCTCCTTGAAGCTTGATAGATTGATATCATCGTACGGTCCATGAACCGTGGGGACTAAGCTATGAGATGCCAGCTCGGAAACAACTTGAGCCTTCAGTTTCGCGTCAATCTCAGGAGGAGAGAAGGGAGGCTCCATTTGTATCTCAACACATTTCATGCCCAAGTCAGCACACATTCTCAGGAAATCGGGAAACGGTGTGGGACAGCCGTTGAAGTAAGATGCGCCAGTGTCGAACATCACTGATTGTCACCCATTTGTGGATGGAAACTGAGAAGCACTCGTTAATGAAACTATCATTAGAGGTCATTTCGTGCGACCCCGGGAAGCAAGTACGAAGAATACACATAATCACGGCGCAACACATAGAGAACATCTGTATATCTGCTCCTGTGATTATGCTGGTACATCTCTCGTTGCCGGCATAAAGGCAAAAAGGGAGTTGTCAGAGCCATTTCTAACAGGGATGAAGTACATGAGAAACATCAGGCGCAAGGAGAAGGCAATCCGTGAAGAGCATGAGATGCAGTTTATCATGAGAGCGGCAAAGTACGTGACAATAGCTATGTGCTCAAACAACGAGCCATATCTGGTAACACTTAGCCATGGATATGATAGTCGAGATAACTGCATCTATTTTCATTGTGCCCAGGAAGGGAAAAAAGTCGACATACTAAGAGAGAATAGTGCCGTCTGGGGGCAAGCTATTGTGGACCATGGGTACGCCATCGGCAAATGTGATCATCTCTACGTCTCGGTGCATTTCAGAGGGCATGTGACGTTCATCACAGACCTAGAAGAGAAGAGAAAAGCACTTACAGTGATGGTCAATCAGCTTGAGCCCGACCCGTCACGTGTTATTGATGAGCAGTTCACGAAGAAATCGTTGAAGAGAGTCAATATTGGTCGCATTAACATTGACTATATGAGTGGCAAGAAGTCGAAGGAAGTTGTCATTTCATTGTGACCCGTGAGAGGATGACAGTTCTTTGAGCACCTTCAGTGTCTTTTTCGCATCCCCACTGGGTACAAACAAGTGATCGTGGTGAAGGGCCGATACGACATTTACACTAATACCATTCTCAGCCAGTGCTTTCGATACCCCGGCAAGGAATCCCACGGCATTGAGGCTCGAGTGGACAGTCAATTCAATCCGCGCCCATGTGAGATCATATGACAAGTTGAGTGTCTTAGCCTTCTTCTCGGTGATGATGACCGTGAATCCCTCCCTTTCTTTGAATAGTAGAAGCGGGTCTATCGGATCCTGCGGAAGATTGTCCCAGTCCAGACTGCAGAAGACAAGGTCGCGCTCTCTGATTTCAGGCTCCATAGATGCCATGAGTTCGCCGAGGTCGCTGACTTCCCTCATCGCTCGCCCCCGAATGTTTCGTATGAAACAAGTGTTTCTAGTGGCTCTCTGGTTCTTGTCGCAGTCTGGCCAGGATATCCAACTGCAACTGAGCAGATGACCCGGTACTTGTCAGGAATTTTCAGTATGCTCCGAAACTTGGGTTCTATCTCGGTGTCTCTCACACCTGTCTCTTATTCACATCTCCGAGCCCACGAGACG
>CAYPUO010000061.1:0-9306 GCA_964413775.1 uncultured archaeon | reverse complement strand
TATATGTAGTGCTGAGAGTGTGCCTCTCGGTCTTGCAAAGAAGCTGGTTGACCTCGAAGCTGTGACACAGGGGCTTTCAAGAAGATCTGGGATTATGAAGTCTATAAACAAGGTCTTTTCTGAGGAATGGCGATCTGAGGAAGAGCTAATTGCAGTGCTTAGTGAGGGGAAACAGCTTTGATAATCAATTCACTTGAGCTTCAAAATTTCGGCGTATATTCTGCCAAAACCATAATCAACCTTAGTCCCTCCCCCGAAAGAAAAACAGTGATTCTCACAGGCAGCAATGGGTCAGGAAAAACAACTCTGTTTGAAGCAATCTTACTCTGTATATACGGTGTGCATTTCCGAGGCCGTAAACTAAAGAAGAGGGAGTACGAAGCTCATCTAAAAAGAAGGCTACACAAGAATTCTAGTGGTAGGGAAACAAGTGCCAGTTTGCGGCTTCATTTATCATATGTAGAGGGTGGTCGTGAGTACAGACTGACTGCCACCAGGTCCTGGAGATATGATAACAGCCGTATCTCCGAATACCTATCTCTGACCGTTGAAGATGAATCTGGATGTCCTCAGATGATCTCGAACCCTCAGGAGTTCTTGCTGAACCTTTTTCCGATCGGGCTCTCTCAACTACTATTCTTTGATGGGGAAAAGATAAAGCAATTCGCGGAAAACATCGATCCAAATGGTCTATTGAGAGATGGATTCCATGCGATAGTTGGTTTGGATCTTATCAAGCGTGCAGGGAGAGATGTGAGTTACTACCTGTCTCGTTTTGGCAAGAAAGAATCGCATGGGCTCAAGTCCCAATATGATCAGATAGACGGGGAAATTGATGAGCTACGACATAAGAAGGAAAACATCGAAGGTCTTCTCACAGTCATTGAGGAAGACATGCTTCGTTATAAAGGAAAGCAATCAGAGATTGAGCAACGTTTGGCCAGAGAGGGGTCTGAGTATTCAAAGAAAAGGGAAAACCTGCTTGAAGAAATGAAGAAGACCGAATTGAGAATTGAGTCCATAAGAAGAGAAATCACGAAACTATGTGAAGGGCTCTTACCTTTTTCGTTTGCCTCTGATCTGGCTAAGAGCACATGCATGCGACTTAACATGGAAAGAGACCTGCGTGAAGCTGAAGCAAAAGAGCATACCGTGATCCAGGTGAAGACTATCATTACCGAAACACTTCATGGTGACTCCTATTTGAAAGACAATCTGAACACTGATGCAAAGAAACAAATCAGCAAACGACTCTTTGATGCCATAGATTCCATCGCCCCCGTCCAGAGTAACAATTCTGCTCCTCGGCTTGACATGAGTCAATCACAGTTATACAAATCGATCGAAACACTCGAAAGAGCAACTGGGTCAATCCCATCTAGCCTCCGAGAACTAATCAGGAAGTATGCCGAAAAGACATCTAGACTGGAATCATTAAGCAATGATTTGTCAAAAGCTCCTGTTGAGGAATCAATCAAGCCCCTTATTACGGATCTCAATGAAACAACCAAGAGCATCGCAGATCAGGAAGTCAGACGAGAGGGTTTCTTGCGACTTATTGAGTCTACAGAATCCAGTATTCAACAGAAAGAAAATGAAAGACTGAAGATATTAGATTCGATCAGCAGAGAATCTAAAGAGATTAGAAAAGCCGAATTAGCAGGAAAGATGCTGAAAGTCTTGGGAGAATTCGAAGAGCATCTGGAGGAGAACAGAGTCAAAGAACTGGAACTCAAGTTCACCGAGATCTTCAACAGTCTAAGACCCCATTCAAAGCAGATCAGCAAGATAGAGCTTGATGCATACAATCTATCCGCGAAAATCCATGGCCATGATGGTTCTCTTTCTGAGAGTTCAATGCTATCTGCTGGTGAAAAGCAAATCTATGCAATGGCTCTCCTACTTGCGATCACAAGTGTATCAAGTCGTATGTTTCCCTTGGTCATTGACACTCCACTTGCAAGACTGGACAAGAAACACAGGACAAACATGATTAGAAAACTGGCTGATTCAGCGTTTGATCAACTAGTGCTGTTTGCAACAAACACAGAAATAACCAAGGCAATAAGAGATGAACTTGATCCTTATCTTTGCCGAGAGATTTCCCTTCGATACAATGGAAAGTCAGAAAACACCACAACTCGCACAGTGATGGAGGTATCCTAGATTGCCGAGTTATAAGAAGCTAAGAGTGAGCCGTTCTAGCACATCGAAATTGACGCTTCTCAAACGTAGAACCGGTCTTACTCCGAACCTTATGTGTAGAATCGCTCTATGTTATTCGTTGGAAGCAAAGGGTCTACCCCCTCTAGACTTCGATGAGGAAGGCAGTGAATTCAATAGGTACACCCTGACAGGTGATTGGGATCATTTATTCAATGCACTCTTACAGGAGCGACTGCATCAAGATGGATTGGACTTTGAAAGCAGCGGATTATCCTATCTTAAGGCACACCTGAACAGAGGTATCTCTATGGTCTATTCTCGTGTGAAGTGTCTACCTGACTTGCTGAATCTCTACACTGATTCTAATGATGAGTAGAGATGCGCTTCAGATTACCGATCTATCCCGATCACAATGCTTCCACTCTAACAGATTCGGAATTTATCTAGGAAATAACGCTCTATCACTCCGCCACTAGTATTAGAGCGTAAGTCCCATGATTGCCAATGGGATAGTAATCGTCTTGGTGACACATTGAAGATACTGAGAAACTCTTTCCATGGTTATTGATCCGTCAAAAGGATCTGTACTTTTCTTCGATTTCGCGAGATAGCTAACGTGCTCAGCTAGTGCGTCAGTTATACAAATATAGACTCCTCCATCAGCCCGACTTTCGGCAAAATCTGTTTGAAATTTCAAGAGCTCTGTTCCAATCATGTTATAATGTCGCCAACTGACAAGAACATGAGTGCGATTCTTCGAGTAATGCAGAGTCCTTCTCTGAGCTGGCTCAAAATACAAGTTTGTATCTTCTTCCCAGTCATGTTCTTCAAAGGCGGTTCTGAACTGGTCAGATAGATTTCTTCTTATGCTATTTGGTTCAAGGTCCAGTTCAATCTCGTGAACAATGGCTGCAACCTCTGAGTTCATGGTACTAGGCATTGCTTCAAAATCACTGATATTGTACGTGAACAACTTGTACTGCATCGTCATCCCTCGTTTGATATCCACATCTCAGGCAACAAACCACAAGTTTCTCTCTAATGAGTTTGTTCATTAGTGGTTCTGTTTTTAGAAGAGGGTCGTGTTGGAAACTGGAATTCGCCTTTACTTCCACAGTACTCCTAGTTTCATGATGGCAACCTGGCAGACTGAAATCCAGGTTTCACTTCGTTGCTCCAGAAGTCAGAGCATAGCCCGTTTCTCTATGCTTGCACCTCAACCAAGCTTCCTGCAGTTTCACGTATCTTTTTCGCGTTCACCAAAAAAGGTGATGTGGGTCAGTTTTCAGGCAAACCCAGAGATGAGGGAATTGATGACATAATCAAAGAGGACAGATTAGGTCTTGACTCCATCTGCGTCCAAGCAAAGCGGTGGAGAACTCCGGTTGATCGGACACAGGTTCAGGCATTTGTAGGTAGCCTTGAGGGCCAAGGAGCCACAAAAGGCATAATGAACACAACTTCATTCTTCGGGAATAGTGCCCACGACTATGTAATGAAGATCCAAAAGATAGTGCTCTTATCGATGGGATGTACCTTGCTAAGCTAATGATTGATCACAATGTCGGAGTTACTCCTGTCGCCAAATATGTGGTAAAGAGAGTAGATCAAGATTACTTTGACAGTTGGGATGAATAGCTTGATCGGGAGGCGCTTCACTTCTCAGTCTAGCTCTCTGTGTGGACTATCTAGCATCAACAGGTTCTCAGATCATATCGCGCTTTTCATAGAAATGGTGTATCTAATGCAATCTAAGTTTCATTTGGTCCCATTCATGTTCTGGGATCATTTCTAGGCTTCGTGCTGACAAGCTTTCATAGATGTGTAAACACTTTAAAGTGACAGGCATGTTCTCGTAATGAATGCTGTTTAATTTTCCCCACAGCAGGGGATTCATGACAATGACTGGGGGGCGCACTGACGATTGAGTGAAGAGCTTGTAGCCAATTTCAAATCAATATGCACTGTATTATCTAAGAGGGCGAATCGGACAAAGGAATTCGCTGATTGGGAGGAGGAAGTCGAATATGGCTGCTATGCTATAATGCTAGATAACGAAATCTCTTTCGTGCGCTATATGAACGGAAGGGAACGGAGATTTCGTTTGATAGTCAGAAAGATACATGGGACTGTAGATTTTATTGCTAGCATTGAGAAATACTGTAAGCAGAATAATCTCTGGAAATTGAGATCTCATGAAGCCTGCGTGTTTTATCTTGGATTAAGAGAAGCAGCCTTTTCCAGTCCATTGTCTAGCATATCTCAGGAATCCATTGATTCTGCTGTTGATTCATTCAAAACTTGCCTGGAAATACCAGCAACGGGAGAAATATCCCTTCTAGCTCCGATTTACGGCTTTGCTATGAATACTAAAGCCATGCAACTCGGGTCCATTGAAGTAAGGAAATCGACCCTACTAGACCAATGTCGTTTGGGAGATAGCTGCTGGGAGCCTCCAATTGAATCGGATTCCGAGGATGATCTTTTCCAACCACAAGAAACCATCCGAGCGTCATGGAAAACTGACATCAAGAGAAATCAATCATCCGTTGCTGAGATTGTTGTTCCTTCATCATCAGCATTATCGGACAAGAAAGGGGATTTAAAAGTAGAGGAAATCGATAGAATCTTAGTCGATGCACGAAGTGAATTTAGAAAAGTAAATCACGCACTTAGAACATTCAAAGTGGGTACCTGTTTCTCGCATCCCATACACATGATAATCCGGAGTCTTGCGGCAGACACTTCTTTCGAAGTTGATGACATAAGACCAAACTCCAAATGCAGAGAGGAAGATATATTTCCAACTTTTCCAGAAGAAAGTAATCAGGACTTTCTAGACTATTGGAAGAAGGTTGCTCACACAATAGAGATGGCATCATCATTTAACCAAGCTTTGAGGAGATATGATCAGTCGCTGATTGTTGAAGATCTTGAGGATCGATTCGCATATCTGATCCTGGCTCTGGAATCTCTAATTCCAGGATCAATGGCTGATAAGCAGTATCGAATTCCCTTTCTACTATCGGCCGACCCAAGTACCAAGTTAAATATATACAAATTCATGGGCATAAGCTACAAAATCAGAAATGACATAGTGCACGGTGGGTCTGCATTCGGTAGATCCTTCTTCAACGATTTAGCGAAGGAGTTTCCGAAGGCAACGGGTACCAAAAAGACCAAGGATAAAATCAGGGAATGGTACATTCAGAAGCTGAGCGAAATCGTCGTATCTTGTATTCGTTACTTTGCGCAATTGAAAATTTATTCAGATAAGAATAGAAATAAAATTGGGAACATGCTTAGCGAAATTGGACTTGGAAAGAAAGCATATTCGGACTTAGTGCATAATGTTCCTCCATGGATGGATGTAGGCAGTCTATTCGAAGATCTAATGTAGAGTCATTTTGGCTATGTTCTGACGGCAGAAACAGCTCTATAGAATTATGACCAATTCAGCATCTTGAATCTCCTTAATACTATGTTCAGCAGGAAGCAGAAAACGGTTCTCATTCAGTTTCTCTTGATTATTACATATTGGTCCTGAATACACAACGAATATAATTCCGAACAAATATTAGTGATGAGCCAACGCCCGTGGGGGTTCTGATATTACTTGTACATAATAAACCACATCTATCGGATGGATCCCTAGAGAGCTCATGATCTCAATCTCTCAAAGACTTTTATTTGAAGTGCTATCATCTTTGTACTAGCACGAAGAGATTTCATCTATCCCTTGTATGATTTCGAGGTGTGTATGTTTCACCTTTTCATGCGAGAGGCCACTGCTAATCTTTGTCATCATGTGCATAACTTCGTCATGAATTCTAGGGGGCGCAACCTCGTCAGGGAGATCTGAATAGGCGCGAATCAAGTTTCTTCGATTTGCAACATATCTCTGTTCAGTTGTGTGAGGTTTTCTCTCACTGGACGGCCGAGATCCCTCCTATTATTAACAACTGCTTTCCTCAGATAGCGTGTTTCACATTCGGGTTCAATTTTAAAAAAAGGCTGGCATATAGAACCATATAGAACAATCAAACCTATACCAATAGCTACCGCTATCTGACATATTCGCAAATGGACGTGATTGATCCCAAAAAGGATCATAAGTCGCCATAAACCGCTGACTAGATGGTCCTAATCGTGGGTGTGGAAATCGTCTTCGACCATCGGGTCGCCCTAGACATCATAGATGCCTTACTGTCGAAAAGCACCAGCCATGACAGATTGACCAGCAAGCCAAGCAAACTTGTAGTCCTTCCTGATGGCATTTCGGAAATCCAATTGAAATCATATATCGTCCAAATGGGAGAGGCAGCATATCTCAATGATCTCCATACTACAACATTCGAGAACCTCGCGGAACGTATTACCGGCAGAAGCGAAGTCGCAGACATTGAACTTTTGAAGTATGTTGTAACAGCTGCTGTTCAAAGCATGAAGGATCCGGTCTCACGAAAAATCCAAGGGATTTTGCGCATAGGTAAGGATCCTGAAGACAATCCAGCTATTGAGTATCTTGCCAAGGAGATGGATGAGTATGCGGGTTTCATTGACCCTGCTAGGGTCGACGAAACAGATCTGACAGAGAGCATCCTGGAACAATCTAATCATCTTGAGCAGGTCCTCAAGGAACGGGCTACAACAAATCTTGAGTTTTTTAGGCTCCTAACGAAAAAGTGTGAACAGATCCTCAATGACTTAGGATTGGATGATCTCTTCCTCACTCGGGCCCATATGAACTCTGCTGCCACAGCAGGCTTGAAGGAAAACGATCTAGCATCGCTGCTTGATGTTGATGAGATACGTGAGATGTATATTCTAGGGATCCCTCTTTTTGATAATACTCTCATGAAGCTGATTTCAGAACCGAGTCTGCGAGTTGGCCGAATCACTATCGGCGTTACTCCTGGCATTGCCAAGAGAACAAAGGACCGGCTCGGATATTTCCTCGGACCACAGTGTGACGTTAATACAGAACCTTTCAAGAACAGGGAGCAGCAGGTTGAGCGATATTCAATACCTGATCGTAGGAGGGAGATTGAGTTTGTTGCGCTGGAGTGCTTGGATCTGCTGGATAGGGAGATCTTGCCTGACAACGTCCTGTTGGTATCAAGGATGGCTCCGGACTACCGGCCTTATTTCGATCCGGTTTTCAATGAGTATGGCTTGCCTTCCTTTATGAGAACTCGCGAAGCTCTGATCTTCTCCCCTGTCTACAGGTTTATCGAATCAGTCCTATTACTTCTAGTACAAAAAGATAGACCGCTGTCGGCTTCAGACATTGCGAAACCTTTAAGGTTGGGATTCCCAATCAAGAAAGAATACAGGAATCGTGAATACATCTCTGCTATTGATGACCGACAATTCTTAGCTATCGAGTCCAACCTTGAGCAGATGGAGAAGTACGACACCCGAACTACAATTACCACATGGCTTGAGAAAATCACGAAGAAAGAGCAGAACTCCTCCGATAGACAATTCAAGTTTATATACGAGCCAGTTCTACAAGTGCTTCAATGGATTAGTGAAGTTGGCGCCGAAGCGCCGAACGTGAACAGGATTATTCAATTGCTGAGGTCTTTCATCAGTGTATACGGTGTGGAGAAAGACTATCCCGCTTTAGGAATGGTTTCCCATGCAAGGTTCGAAATCACAAATGAACACATCTCATCCCAGGCAAATAGGGTCTTGTCAGGACTCTATCAATTGGTTCGCCATCAGGAGCGAATGTCAGCTGTCCGGGCGCTTGTGGGAAATTCAAGCAAGGCAACCACTTGGAGCGACACTCTCAAAGCATACAGAGGTCTAGTAGGTGGAATTACCTACGGTAAGGTTCAACGTGATTCAGATGCTTATCTTTTCGTAGATGCTGGTATTTCCCACTTTGTTGACTCGAAGCATCGATTCATTTTGGGTCTGACCAATGAGCAGTTTCCGCGCAAATTTCCAGATCCATTCCTTCTGTTTCTCGAGCTAAGAGAAGCGCTGAATGCCCCTGCAAAGGGGCAGTATATTGCCAGTCCGACCACGCATCAAGAAATCGAAAGGTACTTCTATGTATCAGCAGTCAACCGTGCTAGTTATGTTACACTTACCATGAACTACCTCGATGATCGGGGGCATAAGCAGAACTGGTCCGTATTTGTGGACGGAACTACGACAGATGAAATATTCGCTTATGAGCTAAGAGTCGAGCTCTCAAAACATCGAAGGCCAAAAGCAACCAAAACCGCCAATCAAACGACCGTGCTTTTCGATTATCTTCGTAGCACAAGAAATGTTAGGAAACCTAGGGTGGCTGAGGAAATGTCCTCTCTCTTAGATTTAGAGAATCTACCGAAAAAGTGGATCGATGAGATTGAAGCCGTTGCTACAAGTGCACTAGCTATGAAAGAGCGTGTAATTGAAGGGCTATTTGACCCGCTACTGAAAATGGGTCCAGAAAGCACAGTAGACGATGTCTTCAAAAATGATAGAATCCCCGCAACATGGGAATTAGATCTTCTAACCTATTGCCCAGCAATGTATTATTACTACACATTCTACCATTTGCTACCTTATAAAGACTGGATCTCTCAGCGAGAAAAGGTCAAAGAACCATTGAGATACATCCCTGCATACAAAGAGAGTTTCATGGGCGAGATGCCCTTGCCTGTCTGGAGGACACAGTTCTCTACGAGAGGATCTAGATGGTTTAAAGAGAAAATTGGAGTTTCAAGTAGGACACTTTCAGATGAGGACTGCAGTAAACTGTTTAAGGATCTTGAAGGGCAAAGAATATCTCCAGCGGAGAAAAACTCACTGAAAGTACTGCTTTCAAGATTATCCGAATTACAGGATGAATTCACATTAAAGCCGGCTCATGTTAATGAAGCCTCCAAATACTGGCGGCCGTTCAAGATCATGACAGAGAAGCAGTTAATACCCTACAAGCTTCGCCCGATCAACCCTTTTCCGTATACACATCTGGGCAGCATTCCATATTACAGTATTGAGCCTTGTAGCGAATCCAGCGGATATTATATGCGATTCAATAAGGCGATCTATCCCCAGAGTATGAACGCCTGCATTACGGCCCTCAAGTCATCCCAAGAATTTCATGCACTTCTGGATGAAAGAGGTTTCAGAAAA
>CAYPUO010000060.1:0-9319 GCA_964413775.1 uncultured archaeon | reverse complement strand
AATCTGAACTTCTCACGGGGTGATGTCAGTCCAAGATTCGTTTCACCAATGAAATCTCCATCTGCATATACTTTGACGGGACCAGGAAGAAGGACTGAGTCGCCATTTGTAATCTCATCCTGCGCTACTACTTCTGGCATCGCGTAGGCGTTCCAGAAGTGCAGCTTTCTTGACTCAAATTCCTCTTGGAGCAGTGTGACTGGATGAGAATCTCTATCTGACTTGATGGTTACTTCTCCTGGTACATTGTATACAATGACTCCACTCACGCTCTCAAAAACCTCAGCATATAATTCAATCAACTTCTCTCCAGGTGGGGGCTCTACCACGTCAAAAGCTACTTTCTTCGCAATTATTGCAGGCTCTGGCTTACCTCTCAGTCCTCCTAGAGCAGCTCCAGTCGCCATGTTGATAGATGCATGGGGAGATGGCTTCGAAACGTCAACATAGAATGGGGTTGCATCAACCGCTTGGACAGGGCGCGCAGAGGCGGTGGAAACCGTGAGCCTGACATCAACCCAATTCTCAAGCGAGTAGTTATAGATCATAGCTATGCGTTTTACAGAGGCCGTCTTCTCCTTCAGGTCAACATCATAAGTTGGTGACCACCCCGAATGTGCCAGTTGATAAGTAACATCAAGCTCGATTTCCGTCGGCTCCTTGGCTTCAACGAGGATAAGCACTTCATATACCGTTTCAACTCTCCTCTGACCCTGCACTCGGTTGATGTTGGACTGGAGGGCATCAATCCGCGCTGAAAGGGTTTGTCTCTCCGCTTCAATAGCACGAAGCTTCTTCTTCGCATCTAGCAGCTGTTTCATGCTTGTCTTGTCCATCTCATCAAGCCTCTGGAGGCTCGACTCTCCGGCGGCATACCATTTGCCGAATTCGCTGGCGAAGTTGCCTGAGATTGTCTTGATCTGTTCAATACGCCTCTCCTGGATACTACCTTTGGTGTCTAGTTGTTTCAGTTCCTTCTGAAGCGTCTTGAGATCATCCACCATCGCCTTGAGATCTCCTTTCGGCTCAAACGTCATTGTAGCATTCTTCACATCTATACCGCGAAGTGTTGCCGCCCCTCTCCCCTTGACTCTGAAGCTGTCCCTTTGAGCGTATTGCGTTATACTCCCTACAACGACGGTCTGTTCTCCTGCCACAAGCTTCGCCTTCCCCTTTCTTGTAATCCTGGCGCCATCACGGAATACGGTTACATCCTTGATTTCGGTCCTAATCGTAGTCATTATCTCTTCATCTCCTATGGTAATGGTGGACTAATCGTTACACCTTTTTCCCAGAACACCTCGAAATCGTAGGTTATCTCTATCTTCTCTTTTGGCTCTATCTTCTTGTTCCAATGCATCACGCCGAGTTCATGCTTCTGGAGTCCTAGGCGGTCCCATTCCATTTTGACTTCGATAGAGGTACTGTTACTATGAGGAATTCGGTCAATAATTTCGATGTCTATAGGCTCTTTTGAAAAGCTCTCGACCTCAATTCTGTACTTGTAGTATCGGCGCAGCTTGCCTCGTATTAGTCCTGCTCTTTCGACTTGCTTCTCCAAAAGCTCCTTCTTTGCCTTGATGTCATAGGCAACTCTTGTTCCCGCTTTGAACTCCTCTCGTGGTGAAATCTGCTGTACCGATGTTTCTCCAATGTAGTCGCCCTCGGCATAGACTTTGACCTTGCCAGGAAGCAGCACATTATCTCCGTTTGTGACCTCATCTTGTGCAACGACTTCGGCCATTTTTTCAGTGTACCAGTAATGTATGGTCTCTGACTTGAGCTTCTCTTCGGTCAGCGTAACCGGGTGTCTCCCTACAATCGCCGGCATCGAAACTGGCTTTGGCACTTCGTAGATTGAGATTCCAGACGCTGTTTCAGATGCTTCAGCGAACTCCTCCACTATCGCCGGTCTTTCCGCTCCGCCGCCCTTGAATCTGAGCGCACCCTCAGGTGCTGGTGGAGGTTTCGGACTTGGCGCAGCCATTGACATCATTTTCCGTGGTGCCATCTCTTTCTTAGATATCACAGGAACGTACTCTGATATCCAGAATGGCGTACCCTCGATTGCCGAGGTAGGTTTTGCAGTTGCTGTTGAAATAGTCATGGTAACTTTTTCCCATTCTTCGCCAGTCAGATTAGTAACATTAGCAATCCGTCTGAGCTTTGCTGTACCTGGATGAAGGTCAAGGTCGTATGATGGCGACCATTTGGCACGCTGACACTGATAGGTAATCTCAAAATCGATCTTGGATTCCTTCGAAACATCTAATGAGATTTCCACTTCATAGGTTTCGCCAGTTCTCCTTCTCGAATCGATTTTATCGAGGTTATTTCTAATGACCTCAAGCTGAGTTGCAACTGTTTCCATGTCTTCTTCGAGCTTTGCTAGCTTCTCATGCGTGTCTTCAAGTGCTTTCGTAGACTTAATGTCCATATCTGTAAGTTGTTTAATCTCTGTTTCTTGAGCCGCAAAGACTTGCCCATAGAAGCCTGCAAACTCATTCATCATACTTGAGATACGACCAAGCCTATCCTCATAGATTTCATGCTCATCACTCAGTGCCTTGTATTTCCTCTCCAGTTCTTTCTCTTCATCAATGAGTGGCTTTTTGTCTTCCTCAGGCTCATACACTTTTATGACGGTATGAACATCAATTGTAGAGAGTGTTGCAGGACCCTTCCCTTTGACACGGAAGCTGTCCTGTCTTGCCAGACTAGTAATCCCTGACACTAAGACTTTCTGTGGCCCCTGTTTCAGATTTGCCGTGCCTACTCTGGTCACTCTCGCTCCATCGCGGAATACTGTAACACGTGATATCTTGGTCGCAAGATGAGTCATCTAATAAGCTCCGTGAATTTTATGGAATTCCATTAGCTCCTTGCCTTAAGTAGATTGACACCATTCAGTCGGACAGCAAGCTGGGCAGTCAGTCAGGCACAAGAGGGAAGCTTCCATAATACTTTTCTCGAAGCCCAAAGGCCACTGCAATTGCATCAGGGATGATCTGCAAGGGCACTTTCTGGTATCGAACGTGGGCTGACACCATATTTCGTGATGAGTTTTTTGAAACAATCATCTAGCAGTGTTTCAATATCCTCTGGTCCTTGGCTTCCCTGTGGCAGTGAAAGGATTTCTTCTGCTTTTGTTCTTGCTCGTTCTCTCGCTGTCTTCTCACCTGCGTCTTTCCATGATTCAGGCGAGAGCCTGTCAATTATCTCAGAGGGCATATAGTGTTCCTTCCTGAGGTTCTGAGAAGTATGACGCTGTTTTAGAAAGTCCCCCTTGAATTTGACTGCTTGGAGAACTGGGATGATGTCATCCAGTCCCTCTAGTCCTATCCCCTCAATCATTCTGTAGGCAGTACCACACAACTCATTGTCAAGGATGAGTTTCTCAAGCGACTGGCAGTTTATGAATGCCAACGCTCCTGGCCCCGATACGATGTTTATTCTTGACAGCGCTGCAAGTATTAATCCAAGACCGCTTTCAAAGCCCAGCTGACTGTCTATGGTCTTCGAGTCGCTCAGACCAAGATAAGCATGCGTCGGAATCCCATATGACTTCCCCACTTCAGCTGATGCGCACATTGTCAGCATGGCCTCAATTGACCCGAATCGCGGAGTCGCATATCTCATATCAAGTGGGGCGGGTGCACCACCATAGACCACAGGAGTACCAGGGATTACGAGCTGTGAGATTACCAGACCTCCAAGGATCTCTGCGTTGGACTGAACCAGCGTTCCCGCAATTGTGACCGGGCTCGTTGCGCCCATTAGAGGGGCTGGCACAATCTCAGCGGGGGTCCTTGTTCTTGCACAGTCAATAAGGTTCTGACACGTCACATCACTCCAGGTCATTGGCGATGTTGGACAGCAATCGAAGACTGCCCTTGGTGACTTGTGCAGGTCGTTCCTATCGCGGCCTATTCGAAGGAGTGCCTGCATATCATCGAATCCTTCCTTTCGAAAGGCTCCGGTGGTGATAGGCTTAGCCGAATACTTCAGAACAAGAAAGAGGCGAAAGAAGTCCGATATTACTTCAGGGATATCTGAGGGAATGACGGCCGTGCTCTGAGTTCTTATGAATTGTAGTTCTTCCACCAGACGAATTATGTCAATTGTGTCCTGCGAGGTTGCCTTTCGGATTTCTCCCGTATTTCGATCAATAACGTATGGTACTGATGACCCTGGATTGTAGATGACATTGTCCCCGCCAACCGACCAACTCTGGCTTCCGTCTCGTGAGAACAGGTCGAAGTGTCTTGGAGCTTTCCTAATGCACTCTTCAACCAACGACGAAGGAATCCTGACGGTAGAAGACTCAACGTCACAACCAGCGTCCTTCAGGATGCTCCTTGCCTGTTCGTTCTTTACTTGAAGCCCTATCTTCTCCAATATGTCTAGTGTCGTTTTGTGTATCGAATGTAGATGCTCGTCGGACAGCAATTGTAATCTGAGCAAGGCGTTGCACCACTAAGTCCCGGCCGTCCACTTGTAGTCCGGCCATGTACACAAATAGTTACAGAGCATCGCGCCAGATGTGACGAAGACAACAATGGAAAGCCCTGCGCAAACCCACGCATACTGATGCGTGCCGTAGAAGAACCCCCAATATGAAGCTCCAAAGAAACCGCCTATCACTCCCAGAAAAGAGAAGACGATTCGAGCTCTTTCAATATGTACTACGAACCAGACGAGTCCTAGCAGAACGAAAAGCGGTCCCCAAATATCAATCATACCAACTTCGAAATACCCTTCGAATGTCCATGAAGCACCGTAGATGATTAAGAGAAAACACATGATCAGACCTAAGGGATCAGTTCTTGGCTTTTTGCTCTCTGTTTCCATCATAGTACTCACCTACAAGTGGATACTCCTAATATTCCTTTCATTCAAGCACAACACTCATTGCCATAGATCCCAGGATTGTCACTCAATCATGACCAGAAGGCTCTTTGCATCAATGCCAGTCTTTTCCTTCACCTTTCTGATAAGATCCTCAAGAATCTGCTCTATCTCTTCGTCTTGAACGTCCACTATTCCATTTGTCGCATCAGCGAGGTTCACATGAGGAGCAAGATTCATTTCATAATGTGTTTCTCCCCTGAAAGAAAAACTACGGACGATTCCAAGTCCTTCAAACATAGCCAGATTCTTCAGAATGGTGGATTGGCTCACGCTGGGCTGTTCCTTCCAAAGCGCCTTACATACCTCCTGGAAGGACGGGTGATGTTTTCCTTTTTCGTTTAGTATCTTCAGGAGCAAAACACGCTGAGGAGTAAGCCTGAGTCCATGGTGTTTTAGACGTTCGGTCACAGTATCAAGTTTTAGCTCCACTTTAATAAACGTATCCGAACTAAGCTTTAAATAGAAGTAACTACTATATAGAACTAAGGTGATTTTAGATTGGCAAGAGTTGCAAGAGAGGTGGTTGAGAAAGCTGGAATTGATGTAGACAAGCTTCTCAATCTTCTAGTTAAGAACGCAGCCGCTGAGCTGACAACATTCTACTACTACACGATCCTCCGGGCCAACCTGATTGGACTCGAGGGTGAAGGGATTAAAGAGATTGCTGAAACCGCGCGTATCGAGGATAGAAATCACTTTGAGGCGCTGGTCCCTCGCATCTACGAGCTCGGTGGTAAGCTCCCAGACAACATGGTGGATTTCCACAATGTTTCAGCGTGCCCTCCCGCGAGCATACCCAAGGATCAAACAGATGTTCAGGCAATTCTGAAAGTCCTAGTGAATGCTGAGCGGTGTGCTGTCAGGGGCTATACCGAAATCTGCAATATGACGGCAGCGAAAGACCACCGAACCTATGAGCTTTCATTATCCATCCTCAATGAGGAGATTGAGCACGAGTCCTGGTTCTCTGAGTTTCTCGGCGAATGCCCTTCTGGGCACTTCATGCGTCGTGGCGAGACATCTCCCTTTGTCCGCAAGTTCCTGAATTGATTGCCCATTGAAATGGATTACCCTCGCCTAGTGAAGAGAGTGTATTTACTCTCTTCTTTTTCTTTTATCAAGCCGCAGAACACCAGTGAGACATCTCTATGTCATCATTGAATGGCGGTGAGCGCATTGTTTTTAGAAGGATGTGATACTTAGCAAGCATCTCATCACGAGGAGAGAGAATGATGAAGAAGACAGCAGATATTTTACTTGATGTTTTTAACCATGAGGCCAGTCAAGCGCGAGTAGTGCTATCAGTTGTCAAAGGCAGAAACCTGAAATTCACTCCCGGCTCTGGACTTCGGAGTATGGGCGAAGTTGCAAATCATCTAGCCCAGATACCTTCACTCGATCCGGCAATGTACTGCAATGAGATCAAGAGCATTCAGGAGGCTCAGGCTGCCGAGAAGAAGCTTGTGAGGAGCTCTGTTGACGAGATGCTCAAGGTGTTCGATGAGGGTGTCAAGGGCGTCAATAGTCGGTTCTCTAGCATGACTGACAAAGAGCTGCTTGTTGAGAATCTCAAACCCTGTTATTCGCAGGGTCCTCCAAAGAGCTGGGCACAATATCTTCCGGAGCTAACGACTCATCTGGTCATGCACAAAATGCAGCTATGGATGTTCCTGAAGCTCTCGGGCGCAGATGTCAATATGATGACATATTATGGACTGCCACAAGGCTAGTCAGCATTGCTTGGAAGCAAAACAAAAAGTGCACTCGGGGCAAGGGCGCCATGATATATGGATACTTAGTGAGGAGTGACTCTGCCCATGAATAGAAGCGCTTCTGTGATTGTACTGCTTCTCTTCATGTGCGTCCCTGCGATGTCTGCGTTCTCACTCTCAGGTAGCTCTGGATTGCCTGAATTCATCCGTGAAGGTGTATTTGCTCAGTACACACAGACGTTCTCGCTCGGCGAGATATACGGGCTCTATTGGCAAGTGCACTCTGTCAATAGATCAGGAGTTGAGCTCTTGACTCGTTCGCACGGTCTGTACTATAATAGTACTGGCGGGGAATTCCAGATTGTACGTGGTGGTGGAACTATGTTCATTGACGGTGAAACTTGGGTCATTATACAGATGTCCGATAGCAATGGGAGTGCCATGAGTGGCCCTCCAGTCGGAGAAATGTCAGCCTTTTGGATCTCAACTGAAGTCAATGAAAGCTCAGTAATTCACAATACGTATGACCAGTTTGTCCATCCTACATCTGGTGTCTTGGAGCTAGACTGCCTGATGCAACCAAGAGAGTGTTGGATCACAGACAACATTTATCGCAATGGAACGGACATGAAACGATGGTATGATAAGAGCACAGGGATTGTCCTGAGAATTGAAACCTCGATCACTAAGGATTCAGAACAAGTGAGTATCCTAGAAGTACTGAATGCCACCAATATCGCGGAGTTATTCCCTGTTGGTATCGGCCTGAATAGTATGCTACTGGCTGGCATTGCGGGAGGTTCGTTTTGTGTTGTTTTGGGCCTCGTGGTGCTTTATCAGAGAAGGCGAATCCGAAGCTCCACTTTGGCCGAATATGGTCTTCAGCACAATATCGCTTCGAAGGACAGCGGTTGTCTAGAAATACATTACCTTGATTAGTGGGATACGTTACTATGGGGCTATGAATGCGGGTTGTACCACAGGCGCAAAGAGGGTTCCTGAGCGATTCTACATGTTCAAGAACCGTGATTTGGTGTACCCTGACTTTAGAGATCACCTGATTTACGACGAGCGGGTCTTTGCAGTAGCAGGTATCAATATCGCTGATGGTTCTGAATCTGGAGTGTCAATTGGCATCAACAGCTCGGGCCTTGCCCTATGCAGCGCAACGGTTCTAATCAATGAAGACTTACCCTACGATCCACTACTTGAACAGATGCTGAGAAATGCAGACAACATAGGTCAAGCTGAGCAGATTGTAAGAGAAACATTTGATGCAGGCAGACATTACCAGTGGTGCAACATAGTAATTGGCTCACTTGATGAGGTCGGCGTGATTGAGATTGGACCTGACGGATATGCCCTAGAGCGCGATGAGGTCTATATCACCAGAGCTAACCATCACCTCAAGCTGGCAACAAACGAAATGGTCAAGCACGCTTCCAAGAAGGTCCGCGAGGCAGCGGGACCACTGAGCGATAGTCAGGTCAGGCGTCAAGTTGCATCTACGAAGACTAAGGATGCAACAGCACTCCAAGACTTCATTTCAATTGTAAGCAGTCATAGCCCAAGCAAGGGATTTGACTCAATATGCCGGCACTCAGATGCACAGGCCGCAGATAGCGAATATCTCGGCCAGACAGCATACAGCTACATCATTGAGGTGCGGAAAGCGGAAGACCGATCACGTGATGTTGTTTTTTACGTCAGCAGGGGTAATCCTTGTTCTAGCCCTTTTAGGGACTTCTCAGTTGACTTCGAGTCTGTCGATGCAGCAAAGGCTTCTACCATGGCTGGTTTCCTATAGGTATCATATCGACGCATATATGAGAACGAGAGTTCGTTGAAGGGAGTACCAACTGAAAGGATGATGAAATGATGGACTTTGAAAGACTGCGCCATGCTTTGGAGGGTCCCGCAATTACAACCGTGACCCCATTTACCTCTGACTTATCTGACATAGACACTGACGGGATGGAGCGAAACCTATCCTATCTGATACAGAAGGGAGCTAGGCTTGTCATACCATGCGGGAACACTGGTGAGTTCTACTCGTTGAGCGAGGCCGAGTGGAAGAAAGTCGTGTCTACCACAAAGGAGCTAGCAGGTGAGAGGTTAACGGTTGCAGCAGGTGTCGGACTGTCAATCAAGACGGCTGAGTCACAGATAGACTATGCTAGAAGCCTTGGGCTCGACGGTGTAATGATACTCTATCCTCGGCATGTGTTTGTTTCGGAAGAGGGGCTTCTCCACTACTATCAACAGCTAATTGAGCGGGCAGATGGCATGGGGGTCATCCTTTACAAGAAAGGGGAGTACCTGACAGATGCTGTCTTGGAAAAGCTCATGAAATACCCGAATCTAGTTGCAGTCAAGTATGCTTTTGGCCGCATTGTCGATTTCGCACATTCGATACACCGTCTTGGGACCAAGATTATCTGGTCATGCGGCGTCGCCGAGAGGTTCGCGCCGTTCTATTGGCTTGCTGGTGCTAGGGGATTAACTACTGGGCTTGGGAATTTTGCCCCTCACATCTCTCAGGGAATGTATGATGCGCTTACCAAGGGTGATTCCCAAGAAGCTATGCAACTTCAGAAGCTCATATCCCCCTTTGAGGAGCTGAGAGAGGGACGGGACAAGGCAAACAATGTCCCCGTTGTAAAGGCCGTTATGGATCACATTGGCCTGGCTGGAGG
>CAYPUO010000059.1:2377-9322 GCA_964413775.1 uncultured archaeon | reverse complement strand
CTTGACACCCGTTGCTCCTACAGGGTGCCCAACCCCCTTGAGCCCACCCATTGGGTTAATCGGCTTGTCACCATCCAACTCGGTGACCCCATCGCTTACGGCCTTTGCTGCTTCTCCTGACTTGAAGAATCCAATGTCTTCGGAGGCGATAAGCTCCGCAATTGTGAAGCAGTCGTGGACCACAGCGAAGTCCAGGTCTTTTGCAGTAAGTCCAGCCATCTCATATGCTCTCTTGCTAGCAAGCACAGAAGACTCAAAGGATGTCAGATTCTGTCTATCACAGAGGTTCATTGAGGCTGATGCCTGTCCAGTCCCGATGATCTTTACCGGAAGATCAGTATACTGTTTTGCTTTCTCGTTAGAGGTCAGGACAATTGCTGCCGCGCCATCAGAGATAGGAGAGCAATCGAAGAGTTTTAGTGGCCAAGAGATATATCGAGGAGTCAATGCCTTCTCAAGAGTGATTTCCTTTTGGAACTGAGCCAAGGGGTTCTTGGCCGCGTTCTTATGCGCCTTAACAGCAACTCGTGCCATGTCCTCTTCAGTTGTCCCGTACTTCTGCATGTGGGCAACAGCTGCAATAGCAAATACTCCGGGAAAGGTGAGACCTACAGATGACTCGAAGTCGTCGTCGGCGGCAGCTGCTAACGCTTCTGTGGCTCTGTTCGTTGATACAGACGTCATCTTCTCTGCGCCAGCAACAAGCACGGTGTCATATAGGCCTGACTCGATTGCCATGATGCCAGCTCTCAGAGCTGTCGCACCCGAAGCACATGCGGCTTCGTGGCGAGTTGCCGGAATACCCTTCATGCCAGCGAAATCCAGCAGGAGAGGCGCTGTATGTCCCTGATGGACCAGCATCTCAGGGATAAATGTCCCAATAAAAGCCGCTTGGATATCCCCCTTTGGAATACCAGCATCCACAGTTGCTTTCTGTACAGCGTCAGCAAACATCTCTCTCAGACTGATTCCCTCAAGAACGCCAAACTTGGTCTGAGCACCACTCACAATGTTCGTGTTTTTCAGGGGCACCTTCGCGTCTCCATTTAGTACTGATATGCGGCTTCGACAAATCGCGATATAAAAAGATAGCAGTCGGCAAAAAACCCAGCAGTTCCGAAGCTATTATAGGGGAGTAGGTGGGGAATTCCTTGCCGAGTTGACACGAAATGGACTTCTCACTATCAGAAAAGGACCAAAAGCTCGAAGAACGAGCAAAACAATTCACTAGGGAGAATATCACACCAAGGGCCCATGAACTGGAGAAACGCATGGAGTTCCCGAGGGATATTGTGCAAAAGGCATATGAGGCCGGCCTGATGAACCTGCACATTCCAAAGGAGGCAGGTGGACCCGGGCTTTCGCTCCTCTCCGAAACATTGGTTTCCGAAGCAACTGGCTACGGTTGTGCGGGGATGGCAACAAGTATCATGTGCAATAATCTTGCCTTTGCACCTCTTGTGATAGGAGCGACAATAGAACAACTCAAAGAATATGTTGAGCCGCTCATTACTGGCAAGGAAGTCAAGATGGGAGCGTTCTGCTTGACTGAAAGGAATTCGGGGTCAGATGCAGCATCTATCGCGACGAGGGCCGTCCGGGATGGTGATGAATACATCGTGAACGGTGTAAAGTGCTGGATTACCAACGCACCCGTGGCATCTCTTTATACTGTCTTTGCATCAACACAACCTGAGCTCAAGCATAAGGGCTTGTCTGTCTTTATGGTCCCAAAGAGCAAAGCAGTGAAGATTGGAATTACAGAGAACAAGGTAGGTCAGCTCAATTCTGTTCAAAGCGAAGTCCTCTTCGAGGATGCAAGAGTACCCAAGGAGTCCTTGGTGGGCAAAGAGGGAGATGGCTTCAAGATTGCCATGATGACGCTCGATAAGACCCGAGCAGGCATTGCTGCAATTGCTACTGGCGTGGCTCAAAGGGCTGTTGATGAAGCTGCGAAGTTTGCGAACGTGCGCCACCAGTTCGGACAGCCCATTGGCAAGTTCGAGGGAATCAGCTTTAAACTCGCAGATATGGGTGCAAGGGCAGCTGCAGCTAGACATCTCACACGGCATGCTGCATGGATGGCAGATCAGGGCATGCAGAACTCCAAGGATTCGTCCTATGCAAAGTTCTTTGCAAGCGATGCCGCAATGCAGAATGCAATCGAAGCCGTACAGATCATGGGAGGCTATGGCTACATCAAGGAATATCCCGCAGAGAAACTCATGAGGGATGCGAAGCTTCTGCAAATCTACGAGGGCACCAACGAGGTCCAGCGACTTGTTGCTGGTGGTGCCATCCTCAAGGAAAGCGTCAATCTTGACACAGGCTACCACGTGAAGTATGAGGGACACGATGCTCCTTTAATCTAGGCGGCAGTATGGCTGCATATTCGTTTCCATGCAGCCATCATTTCTTCTTTTGTATTCGAATGGAAGTATTATGTTCCATTGCACTATCTCGATGTACACTATGGCATACAAGTACGTACTTAAGAAGAGACTTCTTCGGCTCGCTAGAACTGACCGGAGAAGTGTCATCGTTGGAAGACAACGAAACAATAAGAACAATCAAGAGTCGTCGGGCAATAAGAGATTATATCACATCGAAAGATGTGCCTGACGAGCTTATCTACAAGATTTTAGAGGCAGGAGGCTATGCCCCCAGTGCTGAGAATCAACAACCATGGAGAATCATTGTTGTCCGTGATAAGGCACTGCAGGAATTCATAGGACAGAAAGCTGTTGACAGGACAATCCAGCTGTTCGGGAGAGCTACACCTCGGCAGGAACTGGAACGCCGGCTCAGCTACATCAAGTCCAAGTCCAGTCTGGAGAGGACAATTGATATCCTCATTACTGGAGCACGCTTCGAATATATCAAAGGGAGGCCAGAAACAAATGGAGCACCTGTCTTGTTGGTACTGGCTATTGACCAGACCCATGTGGGTAACTCTCAGCCAACACTTCGTGGTACCGGAGGTGTCTATGGGTGGTCTTCACCTCGACACGCGCACATTGCTGGTGCGATGATGCTGCAGAATATGGCTCTTGCAGCAACCTCGCTTGGAATAGGCAGCTGCGTGTCATCAGTCCAACTCGACCACTTTGACGATGTTGGAGAGATTGCGGAAAGACTGGAAATCCCATTTCCTCATTGGGTGCCAGTCCTTTGTCTGACTCTTGGATATCCAATTGCAGAGAGAACTCTCGGACCTCCTCGCCAAGGACCAGAAGAAATAGCCTTTCTGAATAGGTGGGGAGAGCCATTTGTTAAGGAGGGAAAGTAATGGACGAACTAGAAATTTTGAGAGCGAGCTTCGTTTCATTCTTGGATGGCCTCTGGTGGGGACTGCGAGACCACACAGGGCCCCTCTCCATGTATGAAGGCTATGCGAATGGCTTTAGACAACTCGGTAGCGAGATGGCTGAGCGTATTGGCGGCCATGGCCCTGAGGATGCAGCAAAGATAGCGGCCCAGATTATGCGGTCCATTGGCCTAACGGAAGCGATGTGATAGTTAGTGAATGCCCCCTCTGGAACAGAATCCTGCAGAAAGGGCTCGAGTTCTCGTTCCATGTGGAAGAGATATGCTGGAAGCCATTACTAGAGGGAATAGGAGAGAAGACTGGCGCAAAGGCGTCCTGCATTACATCCCTAAGGCTGAACCACATTGCAAAGTCAAAGACCGACTACAAGAAGGGTAAGGCGAAGAAGGCGCTAGAGAGAGGCGACATGTCACAAGAGGACTTCGACCAGATGGTCAAGCGACTCGATAGTGACGTGACAAAGATTCCCACCACTGGCCAATACAGATTTCAGTAGGCAGCTAGAGATAGTAACTGGTTTCCTGTCAGGGAGGAATATGAAATGGAGTCTCTAGAGAAAGCTGGACTTGCAGTAAACTACAATAAGCTGGCCGAAACCAAGCCAAAGGATCTCCCTAAGGCGGTTCATATCTGGGATGAAACTCTGAGAGACGGAGAGCAGACTCCAGGAGTTGCCCTGACCATAGATGAGAAGATTGATATCGCGAAGTTTCTGGACGATATAGGCGTCAGGATAGTCGCAGTTGGATTTCCTGCTGTTTCCGAGGCAGAGAAAAAGGCAGTATCCGCAGTTGCGAGAGAGGGACTCAAGAATGCGGTGATTGCTGCCCCAGCTCGAGCAGTCATCTCGGATATTGATGATTGTATCGATGCTGGAGTAGCAGAAGTGCCAATATTCATCGCAACCTCCGACTTTAGACTGAAGTATCAGCTTAGGATGAGCCGAGAAGAGATGCTTGAGCGGCTGGCTCATTGCGTAGAGTATGGAAAGGAACATGGCCTCATAATTGACTACATTGCTGAGGATTCAACTCGCAGTGATATAGACTTCCTGTGTGACGCGTACAAGATAGCAATCGATGCAGGCGCAGACAAGATCTGTGTCGCGGATACTGTAGGATTTGTACGACCGCGTGTAATGGGATATATCATGCGGGAGATCAAGAAGCGCCTCTGGACAGATAGCAAGTACAAGGTCCCGATTGCGGTTCACTGCCACAATGACTTCGGTCTAGCTAATGCCAACACGCTCGCCGCAATAGAGGAAGGAGCAACTTACGCTCATGTCTGCGTGAATGGCTATGGTGAGAGGGCAGGCAACGCAGCCCTAGAGGAAGTAGTCATGGCCCTTGAGGAACTCTATGATGTCAGAACGGGAATCGAAACTGAGAAGATCTTCAAACTGTGCAAGCTCGTGGAACGTCATTTCATGATCCCTCTGCCTCTACACAAAGCAATCTCAGGAAACAATGCATTCACTCACTCAAGTGGAATTCATTCACATGGCCAACTCACTCATTCAATGACATATGAACCAATTAGTCCCCTTCGGGTCGGGAGAAAGAGAGAATTTCATCTGGGTAAGTTCGTTGGCCGCCACTTTGTTGAGCACATGCTCCGAATGGGCGGAGTCAGAGCAACAGAGGAACAGGCCAAGGAAATCACACGACGCGTCAAGGTAACTCATGAGGCGATTGAGAAACATCAATCCAAGGAGTCATTTGACAGACTCAAAGACGAGCTTAGAGAACTCAGGACAGGCGTGTCAGAGAGGGAGTTCTGGGCAATCGTCTTTGATGTTGTCTAGTGGATTATGTGGTGCGCAGGGATTTCGCAAGGCGCCATCTCATTATGACTCCAGCATCCATGACAACCGCTCCAAGTAGAAATGCAACCCCAAAGACAACTAGAGAAAGAAGATCAGTCAGCCATAGGTGACTAAAAATAAGATGCAGTAATTCTACGACTAGGAAAACTGTCGCGACGATTAGTGCAATGTAGATACCTGCCTTGAAGACTCTCGTTACTCCGCTAGCCCTTCTTGTGAATGGTTCTACACGATATCCAGTGCCTGTACGCACTTCAACAAACCGTCCACTAGCAATCTGTTCCTTAAGAAAATCATCCATCATCTTCGAGTCCACTTTTTCACCCAACGCTTCAATGAAGACAGGACGCACAAACTTGAGTGCCGCGCCCCCGCTGAATAGGGCAAGAACCACTATGGCCAGAAAGAAGACTATAATCTGCCAGAACACGTAGAATCCAAGGATTACGGCAGACACAATTATCAAGAACAGCAGGTCAGTAGCGCCAGCTGCGCTCTCTACACTACCACCAAACAAACTCCCAAACCGTTTCAGGGCGCCAACATTCACCCATGTGCTATACACACGAGTGACTTCCTCATCTGACCTCTCAATAAACGACTGAACCATATCATCCCTCTTACCGCCATATACTGTCACAAACAGATTAGGCTGAAGCTGTTCAGTTGTGTGCTCATCCTTGTTGTCATTGGCATCCGATTCAGACAATTACAGAGCCTCCTAACATCTCACTATGCTCAGTCGATGAACAAGAATCTTACTATTAGTAGAAAACAGGTCCAAATGCAAACCAGAACATAGAACTTGTACTCAATCAGATTGTTACCTTCTCTCACCAAATCACTAGTAGCACTCCTAAGTGATGAAATATACAATCTTGATGATGAAGTGCAACGCTCCGTGAACCGTTAACGTCTTTACTGGAGTCTGTAAGAGAGAAGGCCATGACAGATGTTTTCGGTATGATAATGAGAGATGCTGCCCAAGGACAAGAGGCGGTCCACAATATCCTTCGCGATGACGGCTACGCGCACGAGAGCAGTGGCGACATATACACCGCAGATATTTCAGAGTGGGACCACTCAGAACGTCTGGCCATTCGCGAGGTAAAGGCACCGGTCCTCGATATTGGATGTGGTGCAGGAAGAGTAGGACTCTACCTACAGAACAAGAGCGTCAGATACACAGGTATTGATATCTCGCCTCTAGCAGTTCAGACATGCAAGATGAGAGGTCTAGACGATGTTCATGTTATGTCAGCTGATGCGATCCAGCTGGACAGGTCAGACTTCAACTCCGTAGTCATGTTCGGAAACAACTTCGGCATTCTGGGAGATGAGGAGAGGACAGTCAAGATGCTGAAACAATTGTATAAGGTCACATCACCCGATGCGAGAGTCTATGCCCAGAGTCGAGATGTTCGAAAGACAGAAGAACCAATGCACCTGGCCTACCACCAGAGGAATCGAGAGAGAGGATGGCCCATAGGGCAAGTTACATTGAAAATACAATACCAGGGAGAGGAAACTGACTGGTGGAACCTGCTGATGTCAACTCCTGAAGAGATGGACTTAATCGCAAGGAAGGCAGGCTGGTATCTTGAAAAGACCATAGGCGCGACCGACCTCTATGTAGGTGTCCTGAAGAAGGTGTAGATAATTGGCGATCTATTCACTTGGAAATAATACCCCAGATATCGCACGAAGTGCGTATGTACATCCCCAGGCTGCTGTAATTGGTGATGTAAAGATTGGCGAGCGAGTCTTCATTGCCCCCATGGCATCAATT
>CAYPUO010000059.1:0-2367 GCA_964413775.1 uncultured archaeon | reverse complement strand
CAATCAGAGGAGACCGTGGCCATATCGAGATCGGCGACGAAACGAATGTCCAGGATGGGGCAGTCATTCACTCAACCGAGCTGTACGATACTGTCATAGGCAAACGTGTGAATATCGGACATAATGCCGCCATTCATGCAAGGCGCATAGATGATTTTGCTGCAATTGGGATGGGAGCAGTCGTGATGCTTGACTGCATCGTTGCAGAGGGGGCTTTGATAGGAAACGCTGCACTCTTGCATCCAAAGACCATCACAGAGCCGTACAAGGTATATGCAGGAGTGCCAGCGGAATACTTGAGAGACCTGAAGCCTGACGACCCAGCCAAGAAGGCGATTGAGGACTATGTCGAGTCCTATATCCGAGATGCCTCTCGATATCCTAGCGACCTAAGGAAACTTGATGTCTAGACGCTGGGTTATGTACTCGACTGCAGACCTGCCAATTTCCATCCGAAGGCCCATGTCATTGCGGTTATCATACCAGTACCCGTCTAAGGGATTCACGTTCATTTGAAGATTGGCGACTTGCTGCTCCGTGAAATCATACGACAGGGACAGAGTTGTCTTCAGGATTGCCAACCTGGGTATGCAAGACAAGGCAGGGATGATTGGGACAATCACCATGTAGACTACCATTCCAAATATCATCATGGACTCGGCGGGAAGGGAGGAGTTCAACACGGAAGTATTGAGGACAAACCATGGCAGAAGAATCGGAATTGCAGCCCCCAGAATAGCATATAGTAGGTATTTCCATGAAACGCCTGACCGTCTGAAACTGAGGATAACGTAGTCTGAGGAACGATCCATTGTGATAGTGTGGTATTTGAAGCGGGTTGATATCAGAGCCAACACTGCATAGGCACAGACTGCAAACGTTGATACAAATGGATCCAGTCCCGACCTCGAAGTCCATACGACAAAGATGACGATTGCCAGAACAGCTGCTATAATGTTCCATGGCCAGTCTTTCGGAGCGAAGAATAAGGTCCCTATCTCCGACTTCGCTTCGAGTGATTCAGCATTCTCGGCGTCTTCCCTTCGTTCCTGCATGTGTTTCATACTAAGATGACCACGATAAAGAATTATGTATTCAAGGTAATTCCTTATAGCACCTAATAGTCTACCAAAAGCAAGAGTGCTGGATATCATGGTTATGAAGCAGTTTCCCTATTATTGCTACGTGTGCGGCCACCTCAACCACATGAGCCTTGATGTTCCAAAGGCTCCTGAGATGAAGGAGTACGACATCAAGTGCTCGAATGAAGAGTGCCAAGATGCCACGCACATTCTTGTCACCTCATGTCCACACTGCGACGAGGGGGTAAGATACTTCCTATCAGACCTAGACTTCACTGAAGAGGTGAAGAGGCTGTCAGGGGCCTATGTGCAGTTAATCAGAGGTATCAAGAAGAGCCTAGATGGCTACATCGAGGAGTTCAACGTTGCACTTCCTAAACGCTGGACAGTTAAGCTGCAGTGTTCGTGTGGGCAAGAGTATTCAGCTGAAATACCTCTGGAGTATGCGCTAGAGTAGATGGCAAGCCACTCTCGCGGTTCTATGCATGATACTGAAAAAGACAGTACTCAAGCGTGCCAGATACAAGAGATATGCAATGACATTACTCATTTTGCCGCTCAATAGTTTCAGGTTCGCACGGCTATATCATAGTGCAAGTGGACTGGACACTTCATTGAATTTGCTACCAGACAGTACTCGTGAGCCCTTTCTGCAGCCTTCTGCATCTTCTTGTTCTCAGCACCATCGGAAACCCAGATGGTGGCATATAACGAAATCTGCTCAAACTCCCATCCCTTCTCACCCCGTGCTAGAGTTGCCTCACCTCGCACCCTAAAATCACTGAATTGAGTATGGAATCTCTTGCTCACTCCATGGAGAGTCACGCCATAGCACGACACAGCTGATGCAAGGAAGAGCTCTTCGGGAGATAGCATGTCCGAGGGACTATCTGGCCAAAAGTCAAGCGGAGTCGCAATCTCAAGTCGAGGTTTACCAGATACTTCAATTGATACGATTTTCTCACGGATCCATCCGGATTCAAGTTCATAATTGTGTTCTTCTGAAACCATATGATAGATTCACGCCCTAGCAATGCCTCTAGATACGGGCGTTACATCCGAGTTCCAAATCATAAATAAAGAGTCTGCAACAGCAAAATTCTTCCACCTCGTGATAACCAGAGGGTAGTGCTTATTAGGAACCGACCACAATATTAGAAGTGGTAGTTAAGGTGGCTCGTGGGGCAAAACTACTTCTGTAACATGCCCTCATAACTCCCCCCTCCTACCAGTTTGGCTCCACTGGCACTAACTACCACCCTTTCGTTCCTGACTCATTCTATGT
>CAYPUO010000058.1:0-9410 GCA_964413775.1 uncultured archaeon | reverse complement strand
CAACAATCTCATAGTAGCCGTCATAGTTCAAGTCCACAATAGCTGGTGATGAAGCGTCAATTGTGCCGAGAGATTTCGTCCACCAGATATCTCCAGTGTGATTCACACAGTAGAGTATACCATTCCACGACCCAAGTACTATCTCTGGATATCCATCACGATCGAGATCTCCTATCCCAGGTGCTGAATTCACAAAGCTACTCCCTATATTTGTGGACCATTCCAGACCCCCCTCGCAATTTATGCAGTAGAGACCGCCCGCCATATTACATACAACTACCTCATACCCCGGAGTATCTGTGAAGTCCCCCACCGCTGGAGACACTTCAATCTTGTATCCTGTGTCATATTCCCAGTCCAGTACTCCATTTCCTTCCAAACACAGGATTTTACCATTTCTTGACCCTATCAGAATCTCCAGTCCCCCATTCATATCTAGATCAAAGAGAGCTGGAGTCGAGATGATCTCACCTTGAACGTCGTATGACCACTCTACATTACCACTACAGTCTAGACAATAGACTTGCCCACTTTGAGAAGCCATGACAATATCCAGCCATGAGCCATTATTCAGGTCAGCCACTGCTCCAGTAGAGATCATCCTGCTCCCTGTAGTGAATTTCCATTTGACACTGCTATTACCCTCAAGGCAGTAGAACGACCCATCCCATGATCCTACGAGTATCTCATTTCTACCATCGTGGTCAAGGTCTGCAGAAACGGGAGAACACTCTATGTTGTCGCCTGTATGATAGACCCATTTCTTAGCGAGAACATAGGCTACATCTGAAAGGTGGTCCGAACTCTCAGGGACTGATTGTTCCCCGACATGCGAATGTTGGTCTGTCTGCATTGAGGAATGATAGCTCGATACCTTGGAAGACTTCGGTTCTGGAGAACTAGTATCATTCTTTGCTGGGCTGTTTGGTACTAGTGCTGATGACAGCATCATCACAAGCAGGACTGATAGCATAAGGAGCCTGAATGTCTTGGCTCTATTCATTGTACTACCCCTCTTAATCTTGGAAATACCAGAAACTGGGCTGCATGGAGAAACCCTCTTGAGTCAGTCATATCTCTGTGTCTCTGTCTACCAAGATATTCTGCCATATGTTCTCCCGGAAGAAAAGGGTAAGTCTTGTGGAAGCCGAGACTTCTCATATTGCACATGTTTCTGAATCCAGCATCATAATCATTGGAAGTACAGGGACCGCCTACATCGCACAATTGACTCCATGTCACAATGTTTTTATTAGTCACCTTTGATGTCGGCAAGGCTCTAACCATACGCCTGAGAGCCCATAGATATTTTCTGGACCTGGTAGTGTCCAGCAATAGAGCGTGAAAAGCAAATGTCATCAAAAAGCAAACAGGCAGCCGCTAGAACGAGGGACAAGTGGAGAGAAAAGAGTTGGTACCAGATAAGAACACCAGAGTATCTGGAGAACAAGGACATCGGAACGACTCCCGCTGAATCCCCCGAGTTGTTAATTGGTCGTACGGTACAGCCCACGCTCTATGATTTGACAGGTAATTTCGACCAGATTCATGTAAAACTGATTTTCAAGGTCCTTGAGGTTGTGGGCCAAGAAGCCAGGACTGTATTCCACGGACATGAATGGAGCTCAGACTATCTTAGAGGACTTGTTAGGAGAGGCACATCAAGGATTGACTGGATTGGTCCAATCCTCACAAAAGATGACTACCTCATGCGTATCTCTGTGATTGTCTTCACCACTTCTCGTGCAAAGACAAGCCAAGAGCACTCGGTCAGGCAAGCAATCGAAAGAGTGATCCGTACTCATGCAAAGAAACATGTCTTTGATGACCTCGTCACGAAAGTGATTTTTGGGGACCTCGCATCCGAAGTCCGTGAAGAAGTCAAGAAGATTATTCCTATCCGAGAATGTGAGATTAGAAAAAGCAAGGTGCTGAAAGGTCCTGAAGAGGTCAAGGCAAGAAGAGCAAGACTCAGACGAGGTACTGGTACGAAAAAGGAGAGCTCTGAATAGATACAGACTGCTCTATCAGAGCTGCTTAGTGACCACGGTCTTGTATGCTCTACGTGTCAATTGACTTTAGACGGTCCAAGGCCTGGAGAAGTAATACCATTAGATTGGCCAGTTTTGTAAGGGCCTCCGTGTCATCTTCCTTCTCGATGAGTTGGCTCAGAGTCTTTAGCTTGAGAAGAAGAGTTTCCTTAAGTTCTGGCAGCAGTTCCTTGACTGACTGTGCTTTGATCTCCTCGTCCGATGAGGCATACACGATTCTGCGGTCACAGCTGGCGCAATAGATATCATCGCCTACTTTGAGTAGCGGTGAACCACACTGAGGACAACCATCCGCTAACATTGTTGCACCTTGCTGAAGAAGCTGGGCCATCTTCTTAATAGAAGCGTCCTTTTTATCATCCATCTTCGTTCATCAGACACTTGGGCATACGATGATATAAGAGAGATGTTTGGCGGCTTTTGGTTCTGCCGAAAGAAAGATATGAGAATGAAACGCTCCTCTCGGGTGTTGTTCGCACTAACGTTTGTGCGTCGAGATAATTTGGAGGTGGTTCATATAATGGACCCCGAAACACAGAGAAGCATAGACCAGTCTAAACATCTTTTGAGTCAGATATCGGCAGACTCCTCAGTACCTAGAAACATCAGACGTGCAGCCAACGAGGCTATTACGGTCCTTGAGAGTGATGATGATTCACCAGCTGTCAGAGCCCAGAATGCGATATCTATTCTTGATGAGCCTAGTCAGGACCCGAACTGCCCGAACCATGCCAGGACAAAGATCTGGCATGTGTCTAGTCTCCTTGAACCCATTCGTGACTAGACTTGTGCGGATCGAATCGGAGAGAGAATACACAGGCCATTATTCCCCCAAGAGGCGAGTTTTGGTTTCATAATGCATGACGTGTTTGTCGATGACTAAGGTAAGGATACGAGGAATCTATTCGCAGTCGCTAACGCAGATAATGCTGCAGAACCATTTCGATATGGTTCAACCCACCCCAGAAGTTGCCAGAAGATTTGGTCTACCGTATAGATCTGAGATCCCAGATGTGGACATATGGGACAGGAGCGACCTTCAGGGAATTGTTGCAATTGCCTATGAATCGGTCCTGAGAAAACTGACAGATGTACTTCGACGACGACTTGGATGGGTAATAACTCGCACACCAAGGGTCGCAAAGAGTTCCATTTACAAAGGAATAGTGATGGGGAAAGATGAGAGGACTGGGCATACCAGGATTAACCTTGGCCCGATATCCGGACTCCTGCCAGAGAGGGCACTTGAGATTGGACAACCTATAATGGTCCAAGTGAGAGCACACGACTACGGCAGGAAAGCACCTGTACTATCTTCTAGCATCACAATCCCAGGAAAAGCCGCCGTTCTCCTGCCTGATCCTGTGGTACGGCTAAGCACAAAGATTAAGGACCAGGAGGTCAGGACTAGTCTCATAGCACTCGGGAGAAAGATACGCTCACATACTGATGATTGGGGGATACTCTGGAGGACAGCGGCAACTAGGCTGACTGAAGAGGAACTCTATGATGAGGTAGAAGACCTCCTTGATATAGTACAGAAGATTGAGGCAAGCTTTGATAGCATCTCTGAAACGGGACTCCTCTTTGAGGGCACCAGTAATGCGGATATCGAGTTTCCAGCGGAAGTCAAGGATGCGCTTGATAAGACCAGAGCGAAGATCAGGCCAACTATAGACCATCACCATTTCTACAAGAGCGCGGGTTATGCGGCACTAGTGGACTTCGCAGAGATGATTATCGAGGATAGACCAAACGAACAGGAGTATGTTAGAACAAAGCTGGATAAAGTCATTGGACAAGATATGCCAAAACTGGATGAGCCGATAAACATTGTACATACCAAGCTTGATGGGCGATGTATTGTCCTATCAAAGGGCCGAGTCACTGAAGTGGCGAACGGTGCCATTTCTGTACGACGACAATTCAAGTATACTACAAGAAAACTGAAAATGACCCCAGAGAATAGCGATGAGATTGAAGTCACGCGAGATGACGGAGATTATGCAGTAACCCGTGCGGTTCCCGGGTCGATGGTCCTTCTGACTGACTACTATTCAAGAGAAGGAACACACAAGGGGACATATGCAAATATCAACACAGGGACTGAGATATACCCAGCGAATGGATCTATGCCAAGCACAATTCGATACGTGGACTTGGAGATTGATGTAGTTGCTCCAAGGACAGGACAGACCAGAATCATCGACCAGCACCTCTTGAAGAGAGCAGTGCAGAGAGACTTCATAACTGAAGAAATGGCGGAAATTGCCAGATCAAAGGCAAAGGCCGAATACAGGCGGCTTTCACTCGATGCCAAGAAATCTGAAAGAAATGCCTAGACTAGGTCAAGAGTCCTCACTGAGAGGTCAATAGCACTCATAATATCTTCAATTGTGGACCTCAGACTATCAATCCCACGATTACATCGGATTTTCACAACTAGTCTAGCGTCTCGGACCTCTGTATGGATTTCTATTCCTTGAGGAAGAGGAGAATTATCAGGATTTATTGATTCCATGACCTGTATGGCATCTTTGTCCGACTCGAACTCAATCTCTATGCTAGCCATCAATTATCTCACCCTCAGACAGTACATGCTTCACTGCTTCAATTGTCTTCTTGTAAACTTCTTCTGACCTTGAAGGTATTCTAACTGATTGGACAGATGTTGTGAGAAACGGTATATCCTTCTCGACAAACGCAGGTAGAAGGCTGTTCAAAGATAAGTTCCTGGTCCAGACCACAGTTATAGACTCCTCAGATGATAGGACTTGGAACTTCTTGTCCTTTGCCAGATCAGATTCGAATGCAATACGACCGATTTCTGGGAAAACTGATTCTGGACTATCATGAATGGAAACAGAGATGTATTGCTCAGTGTCAATGGCACCAGAGTCTGGCTCGCTGAGGGCAATACTCAGTTCTGTCATTCCAGCAATTGTATCGCGTGTATGTTGATGATAAGAATCAACAAGTGTGTTAAGCTGTCTTGCACGGTCCCCAACAAATACCCCCAAGAGAAGGCCCATCTGACGCCTGCTCCATGCTACCTTAGACAATGAAGCAATCCCTGAAACCTGACGCAGTGGGCTGGTGAGTCTTTCACTTAGGACCTCATAGTCGCTTCCTAGGACAGAAGGGATTGAAGAGGCAGACAAGAGGGGTATTAGAGATGCAGTGAGCCGTCTGGCTTCGGCCTTCGTTAGCTCACTGAGCGGTCTGCTCCATTTATCAAGAGGGACTTCGGCTTCTTTCAAGAGACTCTGACAAATATCAGGGTATCCACTCAGTGAATTCAGAAATGGATGAATATTATATGTAAATACCTCATCAAGGGGCAGGAAATTGAATCCAGGTATCCTAAAGCCCTTTCTTGATTCAAGCGCCATCTGTTTGACTGCCAGTCCAATGATATCAGATGTCGCATCGTGATGTATATCTTCAAGAAGAGTTCCTACTGCGGCGAGGGCAAAATCCTGAGAAGATACAGTGAATCTCTCTTTTGAAAACGTATAGGCATCAGCTGCCATTGGGAAACTAGTCTTTGCTTCTGAAATACTCATCACGTCAGGATAAGTATGACTTCCAATAAGGACCACCCGGTCTTGGTTCTCTATGCCTTCCCCTACCACCTCAAGCCCTATGGCAAAGAGTAAGGTGGAAGGATCTTTTCCCAGATAGGCCACCAGTCTTTCGGCCTGTATGATGGGTTCAAAGAACTTGACGTGAAAAATGAGATTAGAGTATAATGCTCCGCGGACCAGAATTGAGGCTGATACTAGGCTTGATGGGTACATAGAACATGCGACAAGTATCCTCTTTACATCCTTTAGGTCTAGCTTAGCATACCTGGTACGCTGTGCCTTTAGACTTGGGATGTTCGGAGTCTTATCAGTCATCTCAAAAGACTGACTGAAGACTCGTTATGATAAAACTATCTAAGAAGAACGGCTGCTTGGTCCGGAGAGTACTTCCAGTTTGGAGGCAAGACACGTTTCTTCTTATAGTAATCTGAGAGCCTGTGAATCTTGCTCTCGACAAGCTGAAGACCACGTTTTGATACAAAGTCTTTCTTACCGTGTTCTTCAAGATGGCGCCTAATCATGAGGGCCTTTGCAATCATGTTTCTGAGGTCTTCAGGAACCCTACGCTGTAGGTCATTCTCCTTGATTATGTCAGTAATGTGTTTGCCTGTCACTACTTTGACAAGAGGAATACCAAACTGGTCACGTAGAATGAGCCCTATCATACTTGGTGTGTTCCCTGCTTTTGCAAGTTCAACTACCTTCTCTTCCACCCAAGCTGCATCATGCTCAATCCATTCAGGAACTTGAAGTGTAGATGGACGCTTGCTCGCTGACTGGCCCTTGCGTCTTGTATGCATTCGTGCCATTCGTATCTACCTCTTGGCAAACAGCTTCGTAAGAAACCGGTTAGTTTCGATGGGCTCAGAAGTGTGGATATAAAGATTACCTTCTGTACTGGAAGCTCTTGGACTACTGAGCGTCTAATGATAGCGGCCTCGTTCGCGTATCTCTCTCATCCGAACAAGGACCTGCTCGGACTCGTCACCCAGCACTTCGACATACCCTTCAATCGTACTGGCAAACATCTCCTCTTGTAGGTCCCAGTGTGTGGTTTCGAGCGCCCTCATGATTAGGTGTAGGTCAACGCCCTTCATCTCAACAGTTGCATTCATCTCGGCTAGACCAAAGTCAACTATCCACATCTTATCGTTAGGAGTAACTAGGAGGTTGCTGGTTGTCGGGTCACCATGGACAAGACCACCACGATGAAGATATGCAATCAGTCTGCCAAAGTGAGTGCATAGCTTCGTGAGATGTACGGACTCCTCGATGCCTGCAATTTCTTTCAACTGCTTTCCATCAATATAGTCCATTAGTATGCTTGAGTCACTGAGGTCCACCGCATGGACAGTTGGAGTCGGAACACCCAGTGACCGTGCTGTGGTGAGTGCCTTACATTCCCTACTGGTCCGGCTTGTCCGAAGTAGCCTGTCGATTTCGGGGAGAAGGTATGGCTTACTTGGACGTGACTTCAACACATACGAATTCCCCCAGAGCTCCACCTTCCGTATGGTCGACTCCGCTCCAATCGCAATATCAATGCCCTCTAGGTTCATGATCGCCACCCAATATCCTGTTCATCAGTCCTCCACTTTGGGAGGACCTTTGAGAAGGGGACCTCTATGGTATCCCCGCTTGAGTATTGTAGAAGTCCCGTCCATGCAATCATCGCACCTTGATCACCGGCAAGAGAAGGAGTTACCCGGTGAAACTTGGACCCGTGGCGATGAGACACTCCCTCTAATATCTCGGTCAGGCGACTATTCCGCGCTACACCTCCAGTCAGTAAGATTTCCTTCTTCTTAGTGTGCGTAACTGCTCGTTCTGCAATCTCAGCCAGCATCCCAAATGCTGTTTCTTGGATACTAAAGCAGATGTCAGGAAGAGAAACGCCCTCTTCAATCAGCCTTCGTGCAGATGTCAGCATCCCGGAGAAGCTGATGTCCATGCCCTTTACAGAGTATGGCAAAGAGTGGTAGGTAGAGCCAGACTGGGCAAGTTTCTCCACCTTCGGTCCTGCGGGAAACCGCATCCCCGCATGTCGGCCAAACACATCGAGCATGTTCCCTATAGCTATGTCAAGTGTTTCGCCGAAGGTACGATACCTGCCGCCTGCAAATGCAATGACCTGACTGTTACCTCCAGAAACGTAGACAGTAACAGGGTCCCGAAAGCCAGACTCAAGGATGCCTATCTCAATATGTGCGACACAGTGATTCACGCCTACAAGCGGGACATCGAGCTTGAGAGATAGAGTCCTTGCCATGGTCGCAGTGGTCCGAAGACAGGGGCCCAGACCGGGGCCCTGTGAGAAGGCGACCATGTCGATATCAGATGATGAGATATCCGCCTTCTCAAGAGACTGTTTGATTATGCCAGGCCCCAAGTTGGCGTGGTGTTGACTTGCTTCTCGCGGATGGATGCCCCCTTCTGCAGGCTGGAGCATATCCCATACATTTGACAGCACCTCGCCGTCGCTAGAAACAATTCCTGCACCGAATGAGTGGGCAGTCCCTTCGAGACCAAGACATATTGTCATAATACCAGCTCTGCTAGACTCTTGACCGATGTCTTCTTAATGTTGACGCGTTCTGTAGCAAAGCCTTTATAATGGTCCCATCGGGCACATCGGAGAGGTTATGTTCAATGTCTGCAGAAAGAATGCCCATCAAAGCACTTGAACAGAATATCAATGAAATTGTATCAATCAAACTCAAGGACCAGCGAATATTCAGAGGGCGACTATCGCGCTGTGATGTGTACATGAACCTCACACTTGAGGATGCTGAAGAGCTCATGCCTGGAGAAGATGGGGCAACTGTGACCTTGGCAAAATATGGTGAGATCCTTCTGCGAGGGAACAATATCCTCTGGATTCAAATCCCTGAGGATTAGTCCTTTGTGACAGGATTATACTTGCTACTTAAAACACCGAGTCAACACCCACACAGCCTGCAGGTGGGCCTCGACTCTTCATTCCATGTCCTTGTATGGTTGTCGTGGCAACACCGTAGTACTGTATTGCATTCTTGATCACTTGAACACAAAGCGTCAAGTGGCCTATGAATATCTCAAGTTCCCAAGCGATTGTAGTATCTCAGTAGAATCAGACTGATTAATCCAGAGCATTCTATGTATCCATCTGATAGATAGAGATGGAAGGACCTGCTAGAACTGAAATCATAGAAGCATCTGAAATGATGGCGCCTCCGCCGGGATATTCTAGAATCGTCGAAGTGGCGATTCTCTTCGAACCCGGGTTTTGAGAGGTCCGTACTCAAGACGCCATTCGTCGGAATTTTGACAGTCTCAAACGATCTTATTCCTTACAACGTGAGTGAACTGCAAGAAACTCCTGTGTTCCACCTCTCTCGTGACTGCTGTCGCCAGCCTGTATCTGACCAGAGTCACCTACAGTGTCACGAGCTTTGCCCCTCTTCATAGGAACATCGTTCCTCGGATGGGACCCGGCTTCTGTCCGCTGCACAGTCCCTGACTCACCAGTCGTTCCGGATGCAGACGGTGTTTCCACAGCATTTACCATGGCAGGATCTTCACTGCTCGCAGGCGACTCAAGAGTCATCTGGTCATAGCAGTCGGCCACGGACCTCCCTTTCGAGGCTGGTGACCTCTGGGGGGGTGAGGACTTCCCTTCAGATGATGAACTCTTCCTCCGGGCTTTCAGTATGGCCCTATCCCTTGGGGTGAGCCACATCCCTAGTCCTTTCTCATTCCTCAGTGAAGGGATGAGCATGATGAGGCGCTTGCC
>CAYPUO010000057.1:7296-9418 GCA_964413775.1 uncultured archaeon | reverse complement strand
CTCCGACACTCCCATCGACTCTGAAGCCAGCCTGATTAAGCGGCCTACTTTCACCAGTGTATTCACCGGCCAGACATTACCCATCGGTCCTTCTGCTCCTTTGCGTGACTTTCACCTTGATGACAATCCAAAGGTCCCGTTGCCAGTGGATAAAGTGACATCCGATACTGACCTAGATGCAACAACTGGCATTATGGATTTGTTTGCAAACGATATTCGCCAGGAACACATGACCAGATTGCTTTCTGTGGGATTGCTTGGTGCCAAGAGGAGACGAAGACTAGTTCCTACTAAATGGAGCATTACTGCTGTGGATGACATCATCGGCAAACGGCTGCACAGAGAAGTCCTACGGCTACCGTGGATGAATGACTATCTTGTGTTTGGTGACCATGCTCTCGGAAACAGTGTTGTACTGCTCGTCTTTCCAAGTGGCTGGCAATTCGAAGCTCTGGAATGCTGGCTTGGGAGTGTTAACCCTCCCGTATTCTCAGACCATGAATGGTATAAAGGACGCAAAGACTATGCGAGCTCTGTGGTGGGTGCATATTACGCAACTAGGCTACCGGCCCTCGATTTTCTAGTCAATACAATCCGCAGGCAAGCAGGCGTCATCGTCTTTCTAGAGATAGATCCTTCACAGTGGGTCCCTCTTGGTGTCTGGCGATTCCGTGAGCTCGCTATCAGAGCCTTGTCAAGTCGCGGGAAGAAATTCTCTACTCTCAATGAGGCCATTCAAGAGGTAGGTACTCATCTTCGCAATCCCATGGAGAATTATCTAAGGGCAAGTGAAATCTACCAGAGCTATGTGTCACAGACTGTGCTAACTGACTTCTTCACCTAGATGCGGGGAATTTAAGAGAGGCACTATGAACGGTGTGAGTGAGGAACTGATGACTCTCTATGAGAAACTATGCAGCGGCTCCCGGAAGATTCCTCTCTATCGCTTGGGCAGAAAGGTGCAAGACAGAGAACTCGCAAGGGCTGTCGCATTTCTTTCTTCAATGATGAGACTATCGGTGGAGGGAATTGTTTCAGCATCTTATCTCCTCTCACTCCTTGTACTTCTCTCGCTGACTCTACTGCTGTCATTGCTCGGTATTTCAGCACTTGTTGCAGTCTTGCTTTCTCTGACAACCTCTGTTGTCGTATATTACTTCACGGCTAATTATCCAGTATCAGTCATGGAGGGTTACAAACTTGCTCTCTCAGAGGAATCCGACCTAGTGTTTGAGCAGTTCCTGATTGTGTTTGAGTCTGGTGGAACAATATTCGATGCAATAGAGATGGTTGCCAACTCACAGCATCCACTTCTCTCAGCGAAGTTCAGGGAAATGATTGCTAAAATCAATAAGGGGATTCCTCCTGAGCAATGCATATCCGAGTTCGCTGAAAACCAACCTTCCGATGATCTGCGAAGATACTTGATGGCAATTCTCTCATCATTGGAACGAAAGACCGACCTGCTGGAGTCGCTATCAGGAGAGTCATTTGAAGCAGACTCTGCTCTCAGGCAGAAGAACATGGAAGTTGAGAGCCGCCTTCTCATTGTGGCTGCGCTTGTTACGTATCTACCAATTATGATAACTCTAGCAATCTCCCTTGCTGGGTACGCGAATAATCTCGTCATTCTCCTCATCGCTCCCTTTTTTGTTGCAATTAACGCACTCTTGAAGTCTAGGTTCTCCGGCTCCTTTTCGGCATACTTTGATCGACCCCAGAGGACTGGAATTAGAACACCTTCTCAGGGTGAAATCATTACTGAATACGATGAGTTCCTTAATTTCATGATACTCCTCGGAGAGCGCCTAACCATGGGTGACAACCTGGAGGTGACGCTCCCTGCTATCCGCAATCAAGTTGGTCATGCAGTGCAAAGACTGATTGATCCCGCAATCAAATCCGTCTACTGGTCACGACACAGCATCGAAGAGGCAATGGAGATTGCTGCGGGAGCTGCACTTGGTCAGAGAGTTTCGAATATGCTTGGAATGATCATGGAAATGTGTGCAACATCGGCCAAGGATGCAGGTCGAAGGATTTCCAGGATTGCAGCAAGATTGGTAAAGCGCTCTGCAGTTGTAAAGGAACGGAACTCGATTATTGCTGCACAGAAGCTTAA
>CAYPUO010000057.1:0-7286 GCA_964413775.1 uncultured archaeon | reverse complement strand
AGCTTAAGGTCTACATTCTAAGCGCAACAAGCGCCATTGTATTGGGTTTGCTATCTTCACTAGCACCATTTCTCTATATTGGACAGTGGCTATTCCAAGGCCCTGAGGGAAGCCATCCAATAATAACGTCTTCAGATATCCTCCCCTTAGTCGCAACACTCTCTATCATCACATTATCGTCTGGATATCAGAATGTGAGGATGGTCGAGGGAAAACATGCTCGGTTGCTGGCACTACTCTGTCTTCTTCTTTATCTCACATCATTTGCACTATCCTCATTCTATATGGGTCTCGAAATGAGCTAGGAATAGTTTATAGGAAAGGATTCCTTTGTCAACCGTAGTAAGCACGAGGTACAGATTATGCTTCAATTAGGCGTATTTGACTTGACCCTCGGCGAAATCATGGCGTGGTTCGCTGATCCTTGGATTGTTGGCTGGGTCTTGATTTTCACTGGAATTCTTGCAGCAGCTTGGCTGCTGGAGAATATCACAGACCCGATTCCACTGCTGGGAACAATTTTCGACGTGGTCGTCAAGATAGGGACGTTTGTTGGATTCTTTCTAGGAATAATTGATGTGCTAGTGGGATATGTTGCATGGCAGACTGAACCAGGAGCTCCGATAGTTGCAGGAGTCCTCATTTTAGCTGGATTTGCGCTCATGATGAGGGTATTGGATAAGTTTCCATTGGCGATTATCTTTGCAGGTGCTGCAGCGTTCTTTGTCACTTTCACGCTCTATGGCTGGCTGGCTCAGTATACCACTCTTGCCGTCGTCGGTCCATACATCGCTCAGATTGTTTCGCTCAAGTGGATGGCAGTAATCGGTGTGATTCTGTTCATCTTCTTCTATGGACTATTCGGGCTTGCAATTAACCTGGTCAAGCTGATTGGGAAGATATTCGCGTCAACTCCAGTGCTGGTTATAATCGGGCTGGCTGCTCTCGCCGTTGGCATCATTGTGATTGTTGCCCCCGGTCTGCTTGGTATTGTCTTGCCTTGGCCTGTCCCAGTTGCACCTTCGCTGCCGTAGTTCTGAGGGGCTCTGTCCCCTCATTTCTTCTTTCTGATTTTCTAGCAGATTGGCTTTCGAATCTCTCTAAAGAATAGGAACTTCACACCTTGATCTGAATAGAATTGTGCAGTTGTATCCATCTTATCTCTGGCTGATGCAATTCCATCAACCCATTCAGAGACAAACAGACGATTCCCTGAGTCGTCCATGTCTTCCTTGCAGAGCGAATATCCCTCAGCGACTTCAATATCCACAGGCACCAACAGAGCAACACGAAAGCTCTTTCCCTTCATTTCCAACCAAAGCTCACAATGACTCAAAGGACTGACCCTGGATAGAATCTCCAGTGGCACGAGATTAATGTTTTTGCTGTGTTGTACCTGTTATTGTCTATGGTCAGCAACCGTTAGAATCAAATAGCATATATGAATAATAAATCAATGCTAGCTGTTGCTCATGCAAGTGGAGGATATGTGTTGACCGGCAAGGAAGACTCTACGGCGTCAAAGGGTATCATTAGTGTGACAATGAGCCACGACTTGAAGGGCAGGATCGATGAGCTTGTCCGGGATGGTGTTGCAAGGTCCAGGGCTCAGCTGATTGAGGATGCAGTGAAGTGGTATCTCGACTTCACTGTCTTTAAGTGGACCTCCAGAGGTATTTATTTGAATGATGTTCGTGTCTTGCTTGAATCTGAGAACATTTCTTCGATATTCTTCTCTAGGTTGACTCCGAGTGACCAGTACGAGATAGGAACTACTGCTGGCGCTCAATCTCCTGTTGCGGATATTCTGCGATTGTACTATGGGAGCAATCCAAAAGACAAGAAATCCCGCAAGCTGGTCTTTCAGCTCTTGCAGGACTATGGCTGGGGCTCATTTCGCGTTGAGGATGACCTTGTCGTGATATCTGGACCTTTCTATCCAGCACACTTTCTCAAAGGGTATTTTGAAAGCTTACTGGGTGCATCTGTTGAAATAGAACCTACCAATGTAAAGGAAAACGTCGCTCTAAGGTTGAAGAGCTAGTCTACCATCCCTTCCCTATTTCAAGAATTTCAAATTCACTCTCGAAGAGTCCCGGTATATTATTTATCGTGCTTCTTATCCTTGACTCTTTGTCAGTGATGTCATCCGTTTCAAAGAACACCTCATAGACGCAACGGTTCTGCTCGAAACAAAACCCTGTTGTGAACAAGACCTTCAGGTCATATTGTTTGAAAAGCTGGGTCATGATTTGCATGAGTGCAGGATTAACCTTTTCAACTTCAAGGCGGACTCTAGCTCCTCCAAGTCGCATCATAGGAATAAGACGGATTTCACCAGAGCGCTCGAAGTAGATGACCATTGCCGCTTTCATATCACTCAGAATAGGATTATTGAAGAAGACCTCTGGCAACTTAATTTGTTTCTCGGATTTCACGTCTGCAATCATTCCCTTTGTTAGCCCAGCCAAGCCAATCGCCTCTAACGTGTCCTACTCTCATTCAGCATTGCAGTATTTGAAACTATCTAGGTTTGGGTCTTGGGCCTTTACAACCTACAAAAGCCATAAATCTGGACCTCTCCGTGTGAAAACTGTCTATCTGGAGGATATCTAAAAATGGCAAAAGAAGGAGCGACATACGTCTGTGATGTTTGTCAACAAATTGTTGTAGTTCAGAAAGCTGGCGTTGGTACTCTTGTCTGCTGTAATCAGCCAATGCGTGAATACAAGGGCGACTAGACTCCATTGGTCAGTTTTGGAACAATATGGCTGTTGATGAGCAAAAACATGGTACATGCATCGTATTTCCTATACACTTGGCAATGCTTATATGCCGCAACAAAAGCAACGCACTCTAGCGTTCTAGGTGAGCACCTTGGTAGAACTTCCTGACATAATCATCAAGACCCGAAATCTTCTGACTCTAAGAGGATACGAAGTGAGCGAGCTTCTTGAATACGAAAATCGCTACGCAATGTTTCCCGTGAAAACGGTAAAGGATACAACGGTTAAGAAGGTCGTCTGGATTTACCGGGAGCCGAAGGTTGTAGGCGTTGCACTTGTCCGCGATCTAGTCCGAGAAATGGAAGAGAATGATGCTCAGGAGGGTATGCTTGTGGGTGGTTCTAGGTTCACTCCCGCTGCAAAGAAACAAGCCCGTCAAGCAAGAGTTGAACTTGTCGAGGGAGGATATGCATCGTTCGAGCTCTTTGGTCATGAAATAGTGCCGATGCACGTCATTGCTTCGGATGACGAGGTCAATATGGTTCTTGACCACTATGGAATCAAGAAGACCCAACTGCCGAGAATAGCAAGGGAGGATCCGGCTGCCAGGGTCCTTGGAGCCAGAATTGGTCAGGTCATTCGTATAGAGCGTGATAGTCCCACTGCAGGTACCACATACTACTATCGCCTAGTTGTTGAGCCCGGACGTTAGAGCGCAAGCAGGCCCGGTATAATTGCTACTGCCACCATCAGCATTACTACACAGGTAGAGTATGGCAGGAGGATGTTGTCAGTGCCTTTTGGACTGACCAGCTCAATGAGGGTTGCAGTGATTGAGCCTATAAGGGCAAGCACTAGGATTTGGCTCCAGAGGATTGCCCCCTCAGGGGCGAGCGTGCCGTAGTTAAGTATGCCGAAATACCAGAAAGCCAACAAGGCCCCAAAGAATGAGAATACGAACAATGCAAGTGATCCGTGAAGACTTCTCTTTGACCCAAGAATGGTAACCGTGTGACTCCCGCCATACCTCATGCCAATCGGCGCAGACATTCCGTCTCCAAACATCATCATGTGTATTGATGCAGCCGCCAAGAAGTAGATTCTATCTAGTCCCATGAACGTGAAGATGCCTGTGAGAACCGTTACGGAAACCGCATACCAGAAAGGTCCTCTAACGCTGCCATGCTCGATATCCTCAGGTCTCGCCATGGCTGAGAAGAACTTACTGAACCTATCATTGCTAGCCACTGTCAGGAATATAACGAACATTAGTGCAACAATGGTTGCAACCCATGAATGCGTGTAGAATGGTACTGTCCATATGGCCCCGCCCGCAAACAAATGAACTATCTTGCGGGTGAAGTCTGCACCCATATTCAGCTTTCTCCTGGCGAGGTCACCTGCCACTAATACCAGAACCGCATAGAGTGTAGCAATGCAGAATACGATGATATCCTGTATGGTCAGAAAGAATTCTATCTGCATATATTCACATTCCCAGGGCTCATCTCATAGAGAACTGGTGAATATATCTATCGGCAAATAAGCCTTCATTCCTCGATCTTTCTGGACTGAAGGCCAGTCTGTTTCTCAAGTGTTTCTATTGCACGCTGGACTCTCTCTACAGCCTCATCCAATTCATCAGTCCTAGCCGAAATCCATACACGCATGACTCGCGAAGCCCCATACCTTTTTGGCATAGACTTGATCCAGACGCCTGACACTTCACTCATTACCGAATCAATCACTGGTGAGAAGATTGACTCGTCTATGAAGTCCAGTTCAATGATCTCCTGAAAGTATCCTCCCTTGATATGGTCCTTCAACCACGGTTGGATGGAGTTCTCCCATATACTCTTGAGTTCGCTAGGAACTCCCGGAAGACAGAACACGACTTTTCCTTCGTAGTTGATTCTTACCCCAGGCGCTGCGCCAACCTCATTTACCAACAGCAGAGAGCCTTCAGGCACCACACCCATCTTTCTCCGACTCTCAGTCATGTCAGATGTAACAAGGATTCCTCTCTGGTGCAAGTCCACATACCTTCTCTGTATCATTTCAATGGCTGTTTCATCCTCTACGAGCTGGAGGCCAAGTGCTTTGCCTATAGCTGCTAATGTCATGTCATCATGAGTAGGTCCGAGGCCTCCTGATGTGAATATGGCATCGCAGTCCTCCATGAGAACGTGCAGACCCCGGCCTATCTCATCAATTTCATCACGCACGACCACGACTCTTCGCATCTCGAGTCCTAAAGCATGAATCCTATTCTCAATCCAGTTGGTGTTTGTGTCCAAGATTATTCCATCGAGAACCTCATTTCCAATAGTGAGTATGCCAGCTCTTTCAATGTACTGAGTCATGGAGTCACTCCTCCTGTTGATGCAAGGCGAGTTCGTGAGTCAGATAGCCTGATACGGTCCTGAGATGATGCAGTCTCTCGGCGGCGATTCTCTTGCTCATTTCTATATTCATACTAGCAGCGATTTTCTCTGCAAGTGGGAGGTATGACCGCACTTCCTGTGCAATTGCATTGCTATCCATTCCCGGCTTTATCAGAATTCCATTGAGAACAAAGTGGAGCAGACCCGCTATACCGAGTTTATCCAGCTTATCTGCCTCCCAGAGCACTTGAGCTTCAATGGGCTCAAGGGGATGTTCAAGAGAGAGTCCCACATGCTTCCAAATCGCATCCATCACTCTCTCTATGGTATCGTTACTAACTTCCAAATCATGAAGAATAGCAGATGCTATTTTGGCACCCTCTTGTCCGTGGTCTTTGACTCCTCCCATTCCTGGCTTGGCAATGTCATGGAGCCAAGCAGCTAGGGTCAAGACGTCCATGTCCGCATCTACAGAGGGACCGATCTTCTTGACGAGAGCCACGACTTGTCTTACATGGTCGAGCCGATAGTCATAGAGAGGCAGCTCCGACTTGCTCTGTGCTTCTTTCCATTCTTGCATAGCACAAAGCCTGGTCTTCTCCTCTACAACTCTCTCTAGAGTTTTTTCTGGTATCATTCTATTGATGCAGGTCGTACAAGGGTGGCTTAAGAGTATCGACTTCGAGAAATCCTCTTGTACAGCCGAAGCGTATTATCGAGAATGATTTCCCGAATCTCTTCGGTGTCCCGATGTAGAATCTCGGCTACACGGTCTAGTGCCACTGAAACGTTCGACGGCTCATTCCTTGCACCGGCAATTGGGGAAAGCACTGGGCTGTCTGTTTCAAGAAGTAGTCTCTCAATGTTGACTGCTTTGACGAGTTTCTGTTTTTGTGGGGACCTGACTACTGAAGTCGGAATCGAGAAATAGTATCCATACTCCTCTGAGCTTGTTCTTGCCAGACTTGCTCTTCCATCGAATGCGTGCATATGCACCTGGTCTGCTTCGTTCTTCTGGAGCACTATGAGCGCCGCGTGACCCGCAGATCTTGAATGAACTTGTATTGGGAGATGATATCCACTAGCGGCTTCAATAAGACGTGAGAATGCTTGCTGTTGGAGATCACGTTGGCCATGATCCCTCTCGCGATAGTGGTCTAGCCCTGTTTCGCCAATGGCGACAATCCTCTGGTGATTCTTCTCGATCCATGCAATGGCATTTTCGATTTCTCTGTGATCGATTGGGTCAAGTCCCGTGGATGCATAAACGTTGGAGAAAGTGTCTGCTAGACTCAGGTTCTTATCCCAGGTATGGGAAGAAATTGCTGAGCTAATAACAAGAATTCCTTTCTTCTTGGCACCAGTCAGAACGTCTTCTCGGTCATCCTCAAACTCTTCCTCCGCTATGTGACAATGAGTGTCAATGATGCGAATTTCTGACATTGTAGAACAGCCTCTCTTTCAATGCAACTCTGTCTATGACTACCTCGAACTCCTTCAAGTAGCTTGTTGCGAGGTGTAATTCGATGTGATTCTGCAGTAGCTTCGGCAGCCGCACTCACCTGCTTTTGCTTCCAACGGTATGGACATACAAAATAGTGCATATGGTTGCCTGTACAGTCCCAATCATCTCCATAATCCATAGATTCCCATTATATGACTCCAGCCTTCATTGTGGGATTGCGTGGGAAAATCTGATCAGTCTACGGTGTCTTTTGACCATCCTTTCCAACCACGAAGTCAAGGATGCTTGCCAATGCTCCAGCTTGGGATCTTCTGCTATATCGACGTGGTTCTTTTGTTGAGATTACTGGTAGCTCTTCAGCTCGTACAGACATATCATACAATCTGGTTATTTCGGCTGCTCCCTCTTCAGGATTCAAGCCATTGACAGAGATTCCCAAGCCGTTCCTTGAAATGAAGTCTCCAAAGACACGAGGGTCATCAAAACATAACACTGGTCTTTGTGCAGCCGCATACTCAAATGTTTTTGCTGGAATGGACCGCGTGACCATCCCGCTAAAAACGATAAGCAAATGACATTGATGATAGAATTGTATTGCCTCTTTGTGAGGCACGTAGCCACGTATTGTTAGAATGTCATCGACATTCGCACGAGTTGCTTCCTCCCTTACAAACTCCTCAACCATCTTGCCAACAAAAAGCACCTCAAGAT